>JBDUEH010000290.1:0-3999 GCA_040002555.1 Gemmatimonadales bacterium
ACGACGTCGCGAACGCCAAGCTTTGCGAGGTGATACGCGATGCTCGCTCCGATCACCCCGCCGCCGATGATCGCGACAGAGGCCTTGCCCTTCATGCGGTGAAAACGTGCTCCGGGTTTTTGAAGCTCTTAAACTCGAGTGCGTTTCCACTGAAGTCCATCACGAACATCGTTGCCTGTTCGCCGGGCTCGCCCTCATAGCGAATCATCGGCTCGACGACAAAACTCGCTTTCGAGCGAATGCTATCAGCCACTGTGCTGAATTTGTCCCACTCCAGGATCGCGCCAAAATGCGGCATCGGCACTGCAATCCCCGCAACGAAACCCGTGTTTTGTGTTGCTCCAACAGGCCCAGTTGTGTGACACGAGATCTGATTTCCGAAGAAATCAAAATCCACCCAGGTATCTGTACTGCGTCCTTCGTTGCAGCCGAGCACGCCGGAGTAGAAGTCTCGGGTCGAGTCGAGATCTTTCACGAAAAACGCAAAATGGAATGCACTCATCGGCCGGGCTTCCATTTTCCGCGCGCGACTTCCGGGATGAACCCGTCGAGCCCGCGGGGAGGGAAGTCGAGCGTGCGTCCTTTCTCGGCACTCATGTATGCAGCCATGAGAATCTGCATAACTTCGACGCCATCTTCGAATGTGAGCATACCCTTTTCTTCGCGTAAAAACGCGCGAACAAAATGACGATTCTCGGCCGTGTAGCCATACGCGGCAGCTTCATCTGAAATCACTGGCATCATACCGATCTCGGCGTTCTGCTTCTCGACGAGATCTTCGCCCGCCTTGCCCCTTACCTCTCGACTGAAAAAAAGTTTGAGACCACTGTCGAGCGTGTTCCAGGACATCGAGTACTCCGGTCCGAGCAGCTCGGCTGAAAGTCTCAATCCTGCGCCGACGAAGCTCCATGACGTCGTGACTTCGCCGATGAGGCGCTCACCACTGTCGGCTTCGTATTCGATCGTTGCGCGAGCGAAGTCTTCTGCCGGAAGCTTTCGGTAGTCTACATCCTTTCCCATCGTTGCTGATAACCGCTTCGCGTAGGCAGGACGCGTCCACTTGAGTGATGCGATGTGTGCTGTAATCCGAACCGGCTTTATTGAAGAACGAGGCTCGCCGGGTTTGGTGAGAAGATGTCGGACGACTTCGACCGAATGACACATCATGTCGTTCAGAACTCCACCGCCCTGAAGCGATGCTTGCCAGAACCACGGCATGTGCGGACCGCTGTGCTCCTCGGCCGCACGCGCCAGATACGGTCGTCCGGTGAGCGCTGCACCACGAGCCCAAATGAGTTCCTTGCCGCGCGTTACTTCGGGCGCAAAAAGCTGGTTCTCGAGATAGCCGGTGTTGAGTCCTACACTCGAGGCGAGCTTTGCAACTGTCTTCGCCTCGGCCACGTTGCGCGCGAGCGGCTTCTCACACGCGAGACCCAGAAGCTCAGCACCGCCGCGAACGGTTTTTACGATCTCTTCGATGTTTTCTATTCGCGCCTGATTCGGCCCGCAGAGCCAGATGGCGTCGATGGCGGGATCGGCGACCATCTCAGCGATCGAGCGATACGCGCGTGCATCGCCGACTTCGAGCTTCGTTGCATAAGCGGCGGCTGACTTTGCGTTCGCGGCATTTGGACTCCAGACGCCGCGAACATCGGCATCGCGAACGCCCGCAAACGACTGCATGTGGAAGCGGGCATTGAACCCGCTTCCGATGAATCCTACGCCGAGGCGGTCGCTCACTCCGGCTTGATCCGGGTTTTCATCATGTCGTACGATACGCCGAGCTTGGCTATGGCCTCAGGGGGACATCCGTTGTAGCCGGGATTGAACACGTTGCCGACGAATCGGACGTCCTTGTAGCCCATCTCGCTTGAAAAGAACCCGCTCGCCGTGAGATCGCGGAAGCGGTTGAAGAACGAAACACCCTGGCTCATCTCTGGCTTCGCTGTTTTTGGCCAGGCGATGTCGTCGAGGATCAGCTTTCGTTGAGCGTCGGTCGCGTTGATGAACGTCTTGCCGTACCGGATCTGTGATTGCAGATCGATCCACGCGAGCCCGCCCCGCATTGACGTTCGACTGTCGCGAGATGTCTCCTCGTCGGCCATGAGCCAGTCGATGTATTCCGGAACTTTCGCATCGGTAGCGCAGCCGGATCGATCGTCATCGGGGATGATGAGGTCGCCCAGAATGCCAACTGTCTTCCATTCGTGTAGGGTAAAGAATTTCGGGGCGTAGGGTGCCGCAGCGGATGCTGCCGCAAACTCAGGAGTGAAGACCGCCTCTGCGCGTGCCATCTGCGGTGTCGAGAACTCCCAGGCGGCTGCGAACGGAAGCAGCGCCATCGCCTTCAGTGCATCGCGCCGGGCGATGCCGTCCTTCTGGTTGTCGTCGCTCATATCGCCCTCTGCTTCATCTGTTCGGTGATGTAATCACTCGTTCTCCACGCAAGCGCGAGAATCGTCCACGTTGGGTTCTTGTCGGCCTGCGAAACAAACGGACCGCCGTCAGCGACGAAGAGATTCTTCACGTCGTGCGCCTGGCAGTTGCCACTCACGACCGACGTCTTCGGATCCTTGCCCATGCGTGTGCCGCCGAGCTCGTGGATGATCGTCCCGCCGTCAGCGATGCCATACCCGTCTTCCTTCGATGGCATCGGATCGAACACTGTTCCGCCCATCTGCGTGATGAGCGAGCGGAAAGTGGTCTGCATGTGCTTGACCTGATTGATCTCATGATCGGTCCACTTCCAATGGAAGCGGAGCACCGGGATACCGAATTGGTCAACGACTCTTGGGTCGATCTCGCAGTAGGTGTCGTCGTTCGGGATCATCTCTCCTCGGCCGTCGAACGAGATCGTCGCGCCGTAATATTTCCGGTAGTCGTCCTTGAGCTTCTTTCCGTATCCGCCGCCGCCCGGATAGCGCTGAATGCCACCCATGAATCCGCTGCCGGGCTGACGAACGCCGCCGCCGACTTCGATGTGATAGCCGCGCGGGAAATCGAGTTTCTTGTTGTCGAGCCACCACGGCATGTAGACATGCATGCCGCCGGCGCCGTCCTCGTTGTGGGTGACATGATCTTCCATCTTCGGGATGTAGCCGGAGACTCCAGCCCCTGTCGTGTCGGTTATGTACTTGCCGACGGTTCCGCTCGAGTTCGCGACGCCCTGCGGGTGACGCGAGCTTTTCGAGTTCATGAGAATGCGCGCTGTTTCAAGTGCGCTGGCCGCGAGCACGACGACGCGGGCATTCAGCTTCATGTCCATACCAGTGTTCTTATCGATGTACGACACGCCGGTTGCAAGACCGTCCGGTCCGAGAACGACTTCACGAACCATCGCGTTCGTAATAAGCGTGAGCTTACCGGTCTCGAGCGCCGGAGCGATCAGCACGTCGGGCGACGAGAAGTTCGATTTCGTTGCGCAGCCTCGTCCACATTGACCGCAGTAGTGGCAAGCCTGCCGTCCGTTCAGCGGTTTCGTGATCACCGAGCGCCGAGCAGGAATGCACGTGATGTTGAGCTGGTCACTTGCCTGCTTGATCATCAGCTCGTAGCAGCGCGGGGCAGGGGCCGGATGAAAGATTCCGTCGGGCTCGTTGTAGATGCCTTCCTTGCTGCCATAGATGCCGATGAGCTGATCGGTCTTGTCGTAATAAGGAGCGACGTCCTCGTACCCGATCGGCCAATCGTCGCCGAGCCCATCGCGTGATTTGCCTCTGAAATCGTTCGGTCCGAAGCGAAGCGAAATGCGACCCCAGTGATTGGTGCGTCCGCCGAGCATTCTTGCGCGCCACCACGCGAAGCTCGTTCCGGGCGCAGTCGTGTAGGGCTCGCCGTCGATCTCCCAACCTCCGACGCAGCCGTCGAACTCGCCGAATGGCTTGAGTCGAGTCGATCCACCTCGGCGATGGGTCGAGTAGTTGGGAACCATCATCTTCGAGTCGCCGTGTGAGGCGAACCATTTCCCGCCGGCTTCGAGCATCACGACGTTGGCGCCGG
>JBDUEH010000291.1:0-3989 GCA_040002555.1 Gemmatimonadales bacterium
AAGCAATCCGCAACACACGTCGTGCTCGTGCATCCGGAAATTCACTGGAATACCGGGAACGTTGGCCGTACCTGCCTCGCCACCGGTGCCACTCTCCACCTCATCGAGCCGTTGGGCTTTTCGTTAGACGAACGCGAAGTGAAACGCGCGGGTCTCGATTATTGGGAACACGTAAACCTGAAAGTGTGGCCGAGCTGGACCGAATTCGAGCGTGAGCTCCCGGCGCTCGGCGAGCCGTGGTTCTTCTCGACAAAAGCGACGCAAGTTTTCTGGGATGCCCCTTTCAGTGAGGCGAACAGTGTCGTCCTTGTGTTCGGACGCGAGACCGGCGGGCTCCCTCCCGAAATTCATGAGCGGTACAGCGATCGATTCGTCGCAATGCCGATTGTGTCTCCGCTCGTGCGATCACTGAATCTCTCCACCAGCGTGGCGATCGCGATTTACGAGGTGGTGCGGCAACGGCGCGGCTAAATCGTTTCTGCTCGGTTATCTCGATTCGGCTGGCTGGGGAAGCTGATGCGCTTTCGATCCGGAGCCTCTGATCGTTCATATGCCTTGACAGGAATATGCCCCTCACTGCATATTCTTGTCATGACTGAGACTTTCGCTGCTTTGGCCGAACCCAACCGCTTTCGAATCGTCGAGCTTTTGAGGTCGGGGCCGCACGCCGTGAACGACATCGGTAAGCGGCTTCGCCTCAATCAGCCGCAGGTATCGAAACACCTGCGGGTCCTGAAAAGAGTCGGGCTCGTCACCGTGCAGCCGCGCGCGCAGGAGCGCGTGTACAAGCTGAGGGCAAAGCCCCTGAAAGAATTTCACGATTGGCTCGAGCGGTACCGACAACTATGGGACGCTCGCTTCGCCAAACTCGACGATCTCGTCGCAGAGCTTCACAAAAAGGAGGAGTCCAATGGTCGTAGAAAACGGAAGTAGAACAACAAGCGTGAACGAGACAACGATGGAGCTCGACTCCGACCGCGGCCTCACCATTACCCGGGTTTTCAACGCGCCGCCGCACATTGTGTTCGACGCTTACACCAAGCCCGAGTACGTGAGTCGCTGGTGGACACCCAAGTCACTTGGTGTGTCGATGGTGAGCTGTGACGCCGACGTTCGCGTCGGCGACAAGTATCGCTAGGTCCTCAAACCGCGCGACGGCAAGGAATTCGCGTTTTCCGGCATGTACACCGAAGTGATCCCACCGACGCGCCTCGCTTATACGCAGATCTTCGAGCCGATGGCCGACGGAGGCGAAGCCAAAGTTACGGTCAGTTTCGAAGACCTGGATGGAAAGACCCGGTTCGTGTCCCACGAGATCTACCCGTCCAGAGAAGTGCGCGAGATGGTGCTCGCTTCTGGAATGGAGACCGGAATGCGCGAGACGATGAATCTGCTCGATGAACTTGTCGCGACGCTGACCTGAACCCGTGCCACCGGTTCTCCTGACGACTATCTTCAGGGATGGCCGAGCGACAATTCAGCGACGAAGAAGTAGCTGCGATCTTCGAGAAAGCGTCGGAAGCGGAAAGTCTTGCGACTATCGCGCCCGGAAAAGGCATGACGCTCGCGGCACTTCAGGAGATTGGACGGGAAGCCGGTATGTCGCCTGAAGCGATCGCCCAAGCAGCGCTTTCTCTCGATCTGACGGCTAAAGCAAAGCCTCAGACGCTGCTCGGGTTGCCGATTGCGGTTGGTCAGACGATCGAGGTTGACCGACCGCTGTCGGAAGCCGATTGGGAGCGGCTTGTCGCAGACCTTCGTGTGACTTTCAACGCGCGCGGCGTGCTCAGGCAGGATGGTCCGTTTCGTCAGTGGACGAACGGCAACCTGCAAGCGCTGGTTGAACCGACGCCGACTGGTTTTCGACTCCGGCTCAAGACGTTCAACGCTAACGCGAGAGCGCTAGTAACAATGGGAGCTGGCGGTATTGCAGTCGCCGCCGTGACCTCCGCTTCATTGGCTATCGCGGGAACGGCGGGAAGTTCCGGCTCGGTGGGCGGTGTCGCACTTCTCGGAATGCTGGGAGCTGGAATGCTCGGCCTTGGCGCGATTCAGTTGCCCGCATGGGCAAGGCGTCGCAAGGCGCAGATGGAGGAAATCGTCGCACGCGCGGCACTCGAGCCTACGGCTCCGATTCTACAAATCCCGGACGACCTGGAAGCAACGAGCGATCGCTAACGCGGATGCCGAAGACAAGCGCGGGCATCCTCATGTATCGTCGCATTGGCGACTCTATTGAAATATTTCTGGTCCATCCCGGCGGACCGTTCTGGGCGAAGAAAGACGCATGCGCATGGTCGATCCCGAAAGGAGAAATCAATCCCGACGAAGATCCTCTCGCGGCCGCGCGGCGAGAGTTCAACGAAGAAACGGGCTCCGAAATCGAGGGCGATTTCATTTCGCTCGAATCGATCAGGCAGAAAGGCGGGAAAATTGTCTCTGCATGGGCAGTCGAAGGCTCGATCGACGCAAACGCCATCAGGAGCAACACGTTTTCGATGGAATGGCCGCCGCGATCGGGACGGAAGGCAGAGTTTCCTGAAGTCGATCGAGCAGGCTGGTTCAATCTCGCCGACGCTCGGGAGAAACTAATTCCCGCGCAGGTGCCATTTATCGATGAACTCTATTCGCGGGTGGGGAAAGTACGGCCTGGGCCCAGGGAGTCCGGAGTCTTTAGTTAACGGGTTTTGAGTAGTGAGTTTAGAGTTTGCAAACCTAGTGAACTCCAAACTCGGAACTCGATCACTGTTGACTGAGGGCTCCGGACTCTCTGGGCCTACAGCTTCTTCCCAGCCTCGAACGCCTTGATCTCAATAGTCATGCCTTTGGCGAGATCATTCGGAATGGGAAACGTGAGCGCGTATTGCGAGATCCTCCACGCCCCGCCCTTCAGCACGAGCACTCCGGTTCCGCGACTTGTACCGTAGCTCTCGCTGTCGAGAAGTTCGTCGAACCACGCGACACAACGGCACCGAACGTCGGCAACGACAACGTGCCGCGACCTCGGCCTGTAGGTCCAACCCTTTCCCTTCGCAAAATAAGGCTCGGCGAACGCGCGAAACTCTTTGATGCTCCAACGTTCGGCCGCGTCGGTGCCGATGTAAACGGCATCGTCGGTGAAAAGCTTGAAGTATCGGCTGCCATCAGCTTTAGAAGCCGCATCGTGCAGCTGATTCAGAGTAACATTGATCGCCGCGATCGCCGAGGAGTCCTGCGCCACGACGCGTATCGGGTTCGCAAACACGAGGACAATCAGAAACGAAAATCTGGTCAACTTACCCGCTACCTGACACCGACGCGCGCGATCATCTCTGCGAATCGCCGGTCGGACTTCATTGGCTCGTAGCCAGGATCGAGATGCAGGTAGATCAATCCTGCGGACCGCGCCTGATATGCCCGCTCGAGAGAGTCGAAAGCCGCATCCATTTTTCCGAGCGCGGCGTGTCCCATCGCGAGATACTCGGATCGAACGTATTGCTGCTTTGATTCGTTCTCGAGTCTCGTCATGATCTCTTCTGCCTCCTCCGTCCGGTCGAGAGCAGCGAGGGCGCGGACGATCATCACGTCGTAAGATCGGACTGCACGATCGAGCGCCTGGCCGCGCTGGAACCAATCGAGAGCAGCGGTGGGATCGCCAAGCGCCAGATAGGCCGAGCCCATCCACACGAATCCTCTTCCGTATTCCTCGTCTACCTCGAGCAATTCTTTCCCTGAAGCGATCGCCGCTTCGTAGTCCTTGTCGTAAAGAAGGAAGCGCGTGAGCCATCCAGCATACTCGACCCGGAGCGGATCCAGTTCGACTGCCTTTCTCACAGCTTCCACGCCTTCCTTCATTCGACCGACCAGCGGGAGACCAGTTCCAAGTACCCATTGGGCTTCCGAATTGTTCGGGCTGAGTGACACCGCGCGCGCGAGTCGGGTCACGCCTTCGTCAAACGCCCACTCGTGCCAGCAAAGAACCTTGCCGATAGAGATCATTGCATCGGCCA
>JBDUEH010000292.1:0-3968 GCA_040002555.1 Gemmatimonadales bacterium
TGGATGACTGATGGCCGACGACACTCGCGACAGAATTCTTTTTTCGGCGATGACACTATTCGCGGAAAAAGGCTACGCGTCCACGAGCGTGTCGGACATTCTTCATGCGGCTGAGGCCAACGCCGGAAGTCTCTACTATTTCTTTCCCGGCAAGCAGGACGTCCTGATTGCTGTCCTCGAGACCTACCTCGCCGGGATTCAGCCAATGCTCCTCGAGCCTGCGTGGCAGGGAATCGATGATCCGATTGAGCGGGTTTTCGCCCTGCTCGATCGTTACCGCCTTGCGCTCAATTCTACCGATCACACGTACGGGTGTCCCATCGGTAGTCTCGCGCTCGAGATACATGAGCCGGATCCGACTGTCAGAAAACTGTTGGCGGCAAATTTTGACGGATGGGTCAACGCGATCGAAAAATGTTTCGTCGATGCAGGCAAACGACTTCCGAAAACCCTCGACCGAAGGTCGCTCGCGGTGTTCACCCTGACAACGATGGAAGGAGGAGTGATGCTATCTCGAACTCAACGCAGCATCGAACCGTTCGACGAGAGCGTGAAGATGTTGAGGGAATATGTAGAGAAGCTTACCACAGATGGCACAGATGAAAAAAGAAGGCACAGATGAAAGCTCCAAACCAGAAATGAATTACGGTTCCGCCCCCATCTGTGTCATCTGTTCACATCTGTGTCATCTGTGTCACTCCCAGGGCCCTCGATAGCGCCGAGAACCGCGGATCACTCCTGATGTTTCTGAATGGCGGCGACGCGAGTGGCTCCGAGACGAAGAACGGATCGTGCTCCTTCGCGGCCCGCTCGAGCGCATCGAATCCACCGGGAACATCGCCGAGGGCAACCTTGATCCTCGCGATAGCTGGATCGCTACCGGTAACCGACGGTGCCAGCTCAATGCGACGTAGTGTCCGCTGCGCGAGCTGCACATCACCCGAGGCAGCGTAAGCGTAGCCAAGCAGGCCGAGCACTGTCCGCGAATCGGGCGCGAGCTCTAGCGCCTCACCTAACGGAACGAGCGCATCCTTTGGGCTGCCTGAATACAGAAGCACCGCGCCGTACATGAAATGGGTCGTCGCAAAAGACGGATCCATTGCGACCGCATTCTGCGCCTGCGCTACAGCGTCGCGAGTCCTACCCGCATGAACGAGCGCGAGCGCGAGTGATCCAGCCATGATGGGTGACGCGGGATCGAGGCGAGTCGCCATGGCTAGCTCGCGTACTGCGGCCTGCGGCTGGCCGATTATCAAAAGGTGCTCGCCATACCACTGATGCGCCTTCGCACTCATCGAGTCGAGCACTAACGCGCGCTGAAAATCCTTCGTCGCTGCCGCCCAGTTCCACACCGCATCCGAAGCGATCGCTCTGGCCGTGTAGCCATCCGCGAGACTGCTGTCGAGGTGTACAGCCGTGTTCGCAGCGTCGATCGCCATCTTCCGAAGCGAATCGCCTCCCGCCGACGCGTACAGCGGAAGAACCGTGTACGCCTGGGCAAGTGCAGCGAACGCCGGTGCAAATCGCGGCTGCTGAGCAGTGATGTCCTTCAATGCTTCGATCGATCGCTTGATCGGCGCCGGACCCCGCTGGGCGAGGTCGTATTTCGCTCGCAGGAATCGCTCGTACAGTTTCGGCGACAGCGAAGCCGTAACCCGATCGAAGCTGTCGAGCTTTGGTGCAGTCTTCGGCGCAACTGCCTCGACGATGCGCGCGGCGATCTCGTCTTCAACCGAGAGAAGGTGGCTCACGTCGCGGTCGAAAACGTCAGCCCACTTCATGATTCCGGTCTGCGAATCGCTCAGACGAGCTGTTACGCGCATCGTCTTTCCGTTTCGCTCGACCGCGCCTTCGAGGACGAGCATGCTTCGGCCCGACGGCGCGCCACCATTTGGACCATTCGCGCTCACGAGCGCCACCGCGCGCGTTGGTGTGATCACATTGAGGCCAGCCGCGCGCGACAATCTGCTCGCAAGAGCGTTCGTAAGTCCCTCAGCCAGAAACGAATTGCTCGAATCCTCGCTGAGGCTGACGAATGGGAGAACCACAATGATCTCGGTCGCGCCGGGTGTCGCCGCATTCGCTTGCGCCGTCGTATCCGGCGGCGTTGCCGCATTTCGCGCGCGATACCACGGAACGCCGGTCGCCAGACCAATTACCGCGAGAACTCCCGCGGCGATGAGAATAACCTTCGTTCTCCTAGCGCGCTTTGCCGCACCAATTCGTATCGCGCCGGATTGACCACTCAGGACATCTGCCGACTCGAGCGCGTCGACCACTTCCTGCGCATCCTTCGGGCGCTTGTCCGGATCTGGCTCGAGGCAATCGAGAATCAGGTCCTCGAGACGGGCCGGCATGTCACTGCGTTTCGCCGATATCAGCGGCGGGCGCTGCGTGAGACGAGCCGTGAGCATTTCCCGTGGACCCATCCCAGCAAATGGTGGCGTGCCATAGAGCATCTCGTAGATCGTGATGCCGAGCGCGTAGATATCGGCACGGCCGTCGATATGCGGATCGTTCGCTGCTTGTTCCGGCGCCATGTAGAGCAGCGTGCCGAGCGACATGCCAGTGTCCGTCACGTGCGCATCGTGCGGACCCGATCGAAGCGCCGACGACAATGCTTTGGCAACGCCGAAATCGGTCACGGTCGCCGAGCCCGATGCGAGAAGAATATTTCCGGGCTTGATGTCGCGGTGAACGATTCCGTTTGCGTGGGCGAATGCCAACGCTCGTGCAACATCGCGAAAGACTGCGACCGCATCGCGAATGCTCGACGGACCAGTGCGTCGCAGATGAACCGCGAGTGACTCACCTTCGACGTACGGCATGACGAAGTAGGGAACCCCATCGACTTCGCCAGCTTTCAGAATTCCGACGATATGCGGATGCGAGAGCTTCGCGACGGTCAGGATCTCGCTCCGGAATCGTTTTGCCGAGACGCCCATCGCCAAATCGGGCGGCAACACCTTGATGACGACCCGCCGGTGCAGCTCGCGATCCTCGGCGAGAAATACACGCGCCATCCCTCCGCCTACGAGCTCGCGCTCGAAGGCGTACGTGTCGCCGAGCTGCGCGACGAGATTGGCGGGGATGGATGTCATTTGCGGTGGTGGAGGACGCTACTGATTGTACTGTCTCAATTCGACAGCTCCAATCACGAAAAGGTTGAGCGTAAGCATTTTGTTTGGAAGAAATCGCGATTGGACACAGAGACCACAGGGACCGCAAAGACGACAATCGACCGTCCCCCGCGGCGCAGTCTCCTGGCGAAAATCCAGGGTCTATTGATTGGGGTTAAACGACGGAACAACCTGCCCCGTTTTGAAACACTGTCGTCCCGTTGTTTAACCCAAAAAACGACCTTTTCCCCGGCAACACACTTTGTAAGCAGAAGACCACAGAGTGTCGTTTCTGTGGCCTCCGTGGTCTCTGTGTCCAAAAGCGTTGAGCGATTCGAGAGACCCAATCGACCCGGTAGCAGTTCCCTCTTTTTGAGGCGCGGTATATTCCTCATCTGCTCTCATCGGGGGAAGCTTGCCGTACGAGTTCATTCTTGTAGAAACGGTCGGCAGCGTCATGAAGGTGACCCTGAACCGACCGGACGTCCTGAACGCGTTCACCCTCGCGATGTCGCGCGAAGTCTGCGACGCCCTCACTGCCGCGAGGATAGACAAGACGATTCGCGCCATTGTCATAACCGGCGCCGGCCGAGGTTTTTGCGCCGGGCAGGACCTCTCCGACGTCCCCGCAGCCGTTGACGGCAAACTTGACCTCGGCGCCACTGTCCGGGAGACCTACAACCCGCTGATCTCGCTGATTCGCGCTATTGAGAAGCCTGTGGTCTGTGCCGTAAATGGAGTGGCAGCGGGAGCCGGGGCGAATCTCGCGATCGCCTGCGACATCGTCATCGCGAGCGAAAACGCGAGCTTCATCCAGTCGTTCTCCAAGATCGGCCTCGTTCCCGACAG
>JBDUEH010000293.1:0-3947 GCA_040002555.1 Gemmatimonadales bacterium
TCAATTCCTTGACGCAGAAGATCTATCTGGTGACGGCAGAAGGAACGGTGGACGTGGCAAAGAAGGTCAACACCGCCGTGTCGCCGTTTTACCCGAATGCATACTTCGACAACACCTTTACGCTGCTGACCTACTCCCGCCGCTGATGTCGGATGCGCGATCACGCAGCGGGAAGCGTCAGAGTAAAAACGGTACCCGTTCTGTCGGATGACGTGAGAACGAGATCTCCACCGTGAGCCCGCGCGATTCGCCATGCGATCGATAGACCAAGTCCCGCGCCACCTGTCGCCGTGGAGCGCGTGCGCGCGGCATCGGCGCGGAAGAATCTGTCGAATACGTGAGGCTGAGCTTGTTCGGGAATACCAGGACCATCATCTGCCACTCGCACGGTGTGAGTTCCATTTGTTGATGCAAGGTCGATCGTGACGGCGCTCCCTCTCGGAGAGTACTTGATGGCGTTGTCCAGGAGGTTGGTGATAATGCGATCGACGAGCACTGGGTCGCCGTGGTAGCGCGCTTCTACAGCCGGGTGAAAAATGAGGACCACGCCTCGATCCTCCGCCAGAGGACGAATGCGCGCGATACTCTCCAGCAGCTCCTCCTCCAGGAACGATGGCTTTCGCTGAACGATTCCCTCCTCGGCCTCGAGGCGCGCGAGCGTGAAGAGATCGTCGACGATTGCGCTGAGACGACGAGCCTCATTTCTCACGTGCTCGAGCGACACCTCATACTCTCTTGAGCTTCTCGGCTGAGACAATGTCACGCTCGCCTCGGCTCTCAGGCTGGCGATGGGAGTGCGTAACTCGTGGGAAGCGTCGGCCATGAACTGGCGCTGCTGCACGAACGATCTCTCGAGGCGCGACAGCATGTCATTAAAAAGCGTGGCTAGCTCGTCCATTTCGTCACCGGTATTCCGAATGGCGAGCCGAGCATCGAGACTTTCCGAGTCGATCGACGACGCTTTGCGTCCCATGTCGATGACCGGAGCGAAGCTTCGCCGCGCGAGGAAATATCCGCCGAGTCCGGCGAGGACCAGCGCGATCGGTATCGCAATGCGCACTGATTCCAGAAAATTCGCCAGCACGCTCCGCTCGATCTGACCTACCTGCAGCGCGACAATTGTGAAGTCCTGATCCACCACATGCACGCTGGTCGCGTATGCGCGGATAAGATCCCCGCCGTTCTTTATAGTAGCAAACGCCGAACGACCGGGAGTGAGCGAGGCGAAGAGGGGGTGCATCGGCGAGTCGTCTGACTGGTCGATCGCGGAGATCGCCCTCGTGAGATCATCCCGGGCGGAATCGGAAATAGCGACAAGAGTATGATGACCGCCGTATACGAGGACCCGCCGCCCGCTGAATCGGAACGCCTGCGCGGCGTCCTGCGCGGCTTGATCTGGCGTACGCGAACCGCGCGCTTCGGTCAGAACGGCCTGGTGAAACGATCGCACCGCTTCGACGAGTGACTGATCCACTCGCTCCTGAGTCAGGCGCTGAAGCAATACCCACGTAAAGACCGTGAATGCGCCGAGCACGAACGCCAGAACCAGAGTGTGCCAGACAGCGAGGCGGGTGCGCACGGACCGGAGAATTCGAGCGCCGCGAAACACCTACCCGTCTCCCGGGGCGCCGGACGATGGCATGCCAAGATAGTAGCCGGATCCGCGGCGCGTGTGTATGAGCGGGGAGGATCCGGTCCGATCGATCTTGTTGCGCAACCGGTTGATGTAGACCTCGACCGCGTTAGTGGAGGGATCGTGGTTGTCATCCCACACGTGGTCGGTGAGCTCAGCGCGGCCGACAATTCGGCCTGCGTGCCGCGCAAGGTAGGCAAGGAGTGTGAATTCCTTCGTCGTAAGCTCGACCGCAACACCGCGGCGCCGCACGCGTTGGGCCGAGAAGTCGATTTCCAGATCGTCGAGTTGGTAATTGGCTGCGTCGACCTGTTCTCCCCGTCGGCGGAGAAGGGCGCGCAGGCGCGCGAGCAGCTCGTCGAGCTCGAACGGTTTGGCCAGATAGTCATCGGCACCACTGTCGAGACCCTGGATCCGATCTTCGGTACGTCCACGAGCAGTGAGCATGAGAATGCGCACTGCGGATCCTTGTTTCCGTAGAGTCCGGCAGACAGACAGCCCGTCGAGAATGGGAAGATTGATGTCGAGGATAATGGCGTCGTACGGATTGATGCTCGCCTGGTAAAGTCCGTCCTGTCCGTCCGCTGCTACGTCTACCGCATAGGCCTGCTCGCGCAGGCCGCGCGCCAGCGATGCTGAGAGGGCGACGTCATCTTCAACGAGGAGAAATCTCATTGCTGTCGAAGGCGAGGACTGGGCGTCCGCAGTGCAAGCGCCTGCTCTCCGCGGGCAAATTGGGTTGCTACGTGGAAGGCTTGCCCTACGACTCTAACGGTTGAACATCCCCGAGTAATGCATGTTCGCGATCATCCAGCGTCCGCCTTGTTTCACCAGTGTCGAGCTTTCGCGTCCGCTCTGAACTTCCGTGACGCCAGTCTTTGTCACTGTGGTGAAAACGAAATACGCGTTGCACAGCACCGTTTCGGAGCCATACGCTCGGCATCTCTGCGACCTCGTGTCAAGGTTAACGTAGGCGTAGCTCGCAAGACTGTTGACGAACGCCATCCACTGCGCTTTGCCGACGAACAAAAGCGGTGTGTAGACTCCAGTAAACACCTCTATGTCATCCGCGATGTATGTCGAAAAGGTCTTGTAGTTTCCACTGTTAAAGGCGGTCGTTGCTTTGTCATTGAATGCCATTGCATCTGTCACCACGGTGCTCTGTTGCGCATGCATGGGGATCGCGATGGCGACGCTCAAGATGAGCGCGGCGGCGAGTTGCGGAGTTTTCAAGTGTTTCTCCAGTGGGGGGAGGCGAAACATAGGGGACTTCCGGCTAACCGGCAAACAGTTGATGAATGATTGCGTCCCCCTTATCATTTGCCGCACTTCAACGGAGCTTTTCATCCGCAGGCAGGCTGATTGAGCACGAGACTGACTGACGCGCTGGCCGACCGGTATCGCATTGAGCGGGAGATTGGCCAGGGCGGCATGGCCACCGTCTACCTTGCGCACGACATCAGGCACGACCGCGACGTCGCCGTCAAGGTACTGCATCCGGATCTCGGGGCCGCGCTCGGAAGCGAGCGGTTTCTAACGGAGATCCGCACCACTGCACGCCTGCAGCATCCGCATATCCTTCCCCTGCTTGACTCAGGTGAGGCGGACGGACTTCTATACTATGTAATGCCGCTCGTCACTGGCGAGACGTTGCGGGCACGACTCGAGCGCGAGAAGCAACTGCCATTGGACGCTGCAATTCTGATTGCAGGTGAGGTCGCCGACGCCCTCGGCTACGCGCACGGTCACGGCGTCATCCATCGCGACATCAAGCCCGAGAACATCCTCCTTCAGGGGGGACACGCTCTAGTCGCAGATTTCGGGATTGCGCTCGCTGTCCAAACAGCCGGCGGGCAGCGGATGACGCAGACGGGGCTCTCACTTGGAACGCCGCAGTACATGAGTCCCGAGCAGGCGATGGGCGAGAGAACAATCGACGCTCGCAGCGACATCTACTCGCTCGCAGCAGTTGCGTACGAGATGCTGATCGGAGAAACACCGTTCACCGGACCGACCGTTCAAGCGATTGTCGCGCGGGTGATGTCGGAGGATCCACGTCCGCTGATTACGCAACGCAAGTCGATCCCGGATTACGTCGACTACGCAATTCTTCGCGGTCTCGACAAGCTCCCGGCCGACAGGTTTGCTACAGCTAGTGAATTCGCCGAAGCGTTGAAAGGAAAGACGGCATCGATGCCGGCGCGGGCCAGCGCGGCGCGAATGATTTCAGGAAGGCGAAATTCGGGCTTAGCAGGCCGGCTTCGCGATCCGCTCGTCATCGCGCTTGGCGCAATCGCTCTCGTCAGCACCGGCT
>JBDUEH010000294.1:0-3925 GCA_040002555.1 Gemmatimonadales bacterium
ACGGTGGCATCAGCTTCGGTTTCGGATGACTGTGGATTGAGTTTGACACTGAATGATCCGGCTGCGCGCATTTTTATCTCGGACGAAGTTGAAGCCTTCTCGAGGATAATACGCGGTTCGCACGACGGACAGTCGTGCCGACCACGTTGTTGTCATTACCAGTCTGTCGGCCGATAATCCTTGAGGAATTTCCCCCAGACATGATCCCCGGTGTTCAATCCGGAAATGATCGGATCGACGATGCGCGCGGCGCCGTCAACGATGTCGAGCGGCGGATGAAAGCGATGCTCCGCGGTTTTTCTCGCTGCAATCTCGGCCGGGTCTTCATCGGTGACCCAACCGGTATCCACGCTGTTCATGTGAATGCCGTCGGCATGGTAATCGGCTGCTGACGTTCGCGTCATCATGTTGAGGGCGGCCTTGGCCATGTTCGTGTGCGGATGACGGGTTGTCTTGAATGTTCGGTAGAACTGTCCTTCGACTGCTGACACGTTGACGATGTACTTGTCGCGGTTCGGTGTGCGAAGCATCAGCGGCTTGAGGCGCGCATTTATGATGAACGGTGCGACGGCGTTGACGAGATGAACTTCGAGTAGTTCGACAGACGGGACTTCGGCCATCGTCAGTCGCCACGAATTGCGATCGCGGAGATCGATTTGCTGGAGGTCCTGATCGAGCTGGCCAATCGGAAAGAGAGCTTTCTGCGCAGCGAGCTCTTCCGGCAGCAGCGGCATTTGCGACAGCTCGGCCGCGTGAGTCAGACCCGCGATTGGAGAGATGCGTTTGTCGAGAGCAGCGGGCGCAACGTTGCCTTCAGGAAGGATATGGTATCCACGAAGTCCTTCGTACGAACCTATCAGTTTCCGGACGTCGGCCGGAATGTCGCTGATCGCTCCGCGCTCGCCTTCCATCATGTGTTCGTAGAAATCGGGCGGGCGGCGAACCGTCTGACACGCATTGTTGATAATGAAGTCGAGACGATCGCGCGTCGCGAGCAATTCTGCGCAGAACGCTTCGACGCTTGGCGTGTGACGCAAGTCGAGTCCGAAAATCTCGAGGCGATCGCCCCACTCGGCGAAGTCAGGCTCCTGAGCATAGCGCGCGGCAGAGTCGCGCGGAAAACGTGTCGTGACGATCAGGTGCGCGCCCGCGCGTAACAGCTTGATGCCCGCCTGGTATCCGATCTTCACGCGTCCGCCGGTGAGCAAGGCGACACGGCCGGTCAGGTCCGCAAGCTCACTCCGCTTTGCGTAGTTGAGGCCTGCGCACTCGGGGCAGAGCTGATCGTAAAAATGGTGAAGCTGCGTGAAATCCTTCTTGCAGGTGTAGCAGTTAAGCGTTTCGTGTGCGTGTTGGACTTCTTCATCGGCGTTGATGTCGCTTGGCTGGAACGCACGAGGTGGAAAGACGTTTGGAGTGGTGAATACTGTTTCGCGGCGGAGTTTCCGAATTCCAGTCGAAGCCAGGACTGACTCGGCGCGGTTCACTCGTTCGGCTTTTCGCTGTCTCTTCGTGACCTTGAGGAGCCGACGGCGGTCGATCGCGTCGGGACGAGAGACTTGTCCCGCAGCAGACAGAAGCCGTGTGCGCTCTTCTTCGCTCAGTTCGGCGAGTACCGCGCGGTTATCAGCGATCGATTCGAGCAGCTCGGCGGCAGCGCGGACGCGATCGGGGAGCGACGCGTCCGGCGCGCCTTTGAGGGACTTTTCCATCCCTCAAAGTTAGTGGGCGCCTTGGGGCAGCCCTATATCACGCGGGAGCCGCCCAGGCCTCGTCAGCTGTAGGCCCGTATAGCGACGGCACCGGGACATCGATCAGCCGGAGATAAACTGTAAGCTGACCGCGATGATGGCAGAAGTGATTGATGTGCTGCCTCACGGCGACATAGCGCGGGAGCGTAAAGAGATTCTGGTCGCCCATCTTGAGTGACCACATCTCGTCTAGCGCTGCATCGGTCGTATTTACAAACGCGTCGTGCGCGTCGTGTGTCAGCTTGTCGAATTGTTCGAGCAGGCTTTCTGTCTTCTGATAGCTGTATCCTGCACCGCCCGCGATGTTCATCTCCGGTTCGCGCAGAGTTCTCGCAATCCAACCCGGCATGGTCGAGACAAGTTGTGTCAGGTGTCCCAACGAGAACGATTTCGGATGAGGCTTCCATTCTCCCTTCTCAGTGGGTACGCGCTCGATAGCGTGGCGGGACGTCGCCATTTCCTGGTCGAATTCAGCGAGCAGTCTTCCGGAAAGGGTCATCGTTTCTCCTGTGTTGTCTTGAGGGTGCCGCGCATTGAAGGAGGAAGCATCGCATTCGGCGCCGGTGGAGTTGAAGCCGGAAGAAACGATGCATCGATCGCTCCAGACATCCGCCACTTGTCAACGAACTCCCCGGAGATTCCGAATTCGTCGATCAAGCTGCTGAACAGCTCATCTCGCGCCAGATCGCGAATCTCCGTTCCCAGTGCCGTTTTCAAAATCCTGGTGTTGCCATCGAGCACAAGTCGTTCGCCGATCCTGTTCTGGCGAGCGTAGAGTCTGTCGTTGAACGGGCTTCGTTGACGCGAAGCTTCGTAGCGTTCGACATAGAACTCGTGACTCGCCTCATAGATCGAAATGCGACATGGGATGAGCGTCGCGTTCGGTGGATTGTCTGCCCACACGATGTGCGAATCAGCCGACGGTTCGGACTCGGCCCCGAAGATTTCGCGACTCGCGACAAAGATCTCACTAGTCAGCGGCAGCGGGATGTCTGTGAGCAGGGATGAATCTGCAAGCCAATCGATTCCGTCGATACAAACCCTGACGCTGCCGTGACCGATGTATCCCGTGTCACGCATCGATCCGGCAACCCTGTGCGCGTCGAATCCAACGCCGACCAGCAATTCGTGAAGCGCGTTTGCCGTTGCCCAGCACGTCGCACCAACGCCGTGAGTAAGCCAGCGCTCGAAGAATTCAGTCGCATCCATCCCCGGAAGCGGATCGCCCGGCGACGTGCGCAGCGCGATGAGCTTTCCGATGTTGTCAAATGGGACCGAGATGCACCACGCCGCATAGAGCGCGCTCAGTCCAGCATTGTCGGTCGGCGGTGGGCTCGAAAAGCCAAGCCGGGCTAGAACGCGCTCCGTGATCGACACATCTCACTTCCTCGTCAACACGCCCGTTTGCGTGCTGTACTGAGCAGCGAGTCCCCACGTGAACGTCGAGCCGGACTGACTGAGTGAGAAGAAATCGAAATCTCCAAAGGCGCGATCGCCCGCAGCATTTAACTTCGTCCAGCCGCTTGCACCGTAGAATCCGTCAGCCGCGGTTACCAAAGCCGTCCTGAGCGCAGCAGTATGACCCTTTCCGCCGGCAGCAAGATACGCCTGCGCCGCGAGCCACACGCCGTCGTAAACTGCGAGCGCAAATGCATCGGGCTGAGCATTGGCCTTGGCGGCGATCCTGGCTGCGATTGGAGCCCAGCGAGCACTCGCGCCGTTGTCCACGCCAGGTGTTGGTGTCCAGAAAGTCACTTTCTTCGAAAACGCAGCCGCGACTGCATTGGTGCGAAGGGGCTCGTTCAGGGCGGTGCCATCGGTGCCGTACCATCT
Source organism: Gemmatimonadales bacterium (assembly GCA_040002555.1). Lineage (GTDB taxonomy): Bacteria > Gemmatimonadota > Gemmatimonadetes > Gemmatimonadales > Gemmatimonadaceae > UBA4720. Next base: position 3,585 of record JBDUEH010000294.1, read on the forward strand.
AACCGAGGATAGGACTGGGTCAGCGGTTGCGAGCTTGAAGATGTCCACCACCTCGTCAAACCCTGCATGAGCAACAGCGACGTTCGCAGTGCCGCCACGTTCAGTAATCGCAGCTTGAACCTGCGCCTTGAGTGACGCGAGAGATGCGGCGAAATCAGTTGTCGTTGGCTCATATACAACACCGGCCTTCACGGTTCCGCTCGGCGAAAACAACGCGCGCGTCGCAACCTGAAGTCCGACGTTGCCGGCATCATTGCGCCAGTATGGAATGATCGTGGCCATTCCATCGGCTTTCATGACACCGACGAGAGCGACCGCTTCTAGCGTGTCCGAGGGAGTAA
>JBDUEH010000295.1:0-3917 GCA_040002555.1 Gemmatimonadales bacterium
TCGTGTGCTTTCCAACCGCGGCGCAAACGGAATCGATGGTGTGGTGTCGAGTGCGCTGGGAGCGGCCGCTGCAAACCGCGAGAGCAATGGTGGTCCGCTTGTTCTCGTGATTGGTGATCTCGCTCTCTATCACGACATGAACGGACTTCTCGCGTCCAAGCTTCACGCTCTGGACGTGACAATTGTCGTGATCAACAACGATGGAGGCGGAATCTTCTCGTTCCTTCCGCAGGCGGCGCACGATGATCACTTCGAGAAGCTCTTCGGGACACCGCATGGTCTCGACTTTGAACCGGCGGCCGAGCTGTACGGAGCGGTTTATCGAAGGGCTGACGATTCGGCGTCGTTTCGAAAGGCCGTCGTTGAAGGCGTGGCTGGAAAAGGTCTGCACATCATCGAGGTTCGTACCGACCGCGCGCGAAATGTCGAGTTGCACCGTGATGCATGGGCCGCGGTCGCCGCCGATTTGACGACGGTTTAGGCAAAGTGACCGGCCCGGGCGCCGTGACTCACGGCGAATTTGATGCGGGCGACGATCTCCGACTTCACATAGCGGAGAGTAGTGACGGTCCGCCGCTGATTCTGCTCCACGGATTCACGGGGTCCACGGAGAGCTGGACTCCGCTCCGCTCCGCGTTCGATCATGCGTATCGAGTGATCGCAATCGACCATCCCGGTCACGGTCGATCCAGCGTACCGTCCGATCCCAATCGATATCGTCTGGACCGGTTTGCCGACGATCTTCTCCGGTTGATCGACTCATTGTCGCTCGACCGGGTCGTAATTGCCGGTTATTCGATGGGTGGACGTGCCGCCCTAAGGTTTGCAATCGGTCACGCGGATCGGGTGGCAGCGCTGGTATTGGAGAGCACCACTCCCGGGATCAAGGACGCGGCACAGCGACTGGACCGCAAGGCGTTCGACGGACTGCTCGCAAATGACATCGACCGTAACGGCATTGAAGGCTTCGTCGACCGCTGGGAAAGGCTGCCATTATGGGATACCCAACGAAAACTTCCCGACGCGAGCCGAGCTTGCCTGCGCGCCCAACGCTTATTGAATGATCCGCTGGGATTGGCGAACAGTCTTCGCGGCGCTGGAACTGGGGAAGACCCGCCGGTTCTCGATCAAGCAGCCGGAATTCGCACCCCAGTGCTCATCATTGCGGGTGCCCTCGATTCAAAGTACGTAGAGCTCGGGCGATTACTGGAGAGGTCAATACCCGGCTCGCGGCTCGAGCTCGTTGCGAACGCCGGACACACTGTTCACCTCGAGATGCCCGAGGCGTTCGCGACGGTCGTGAACGAGTTTCTTTCGACAATCCCATCCGCCAAAGGCCGCTGGACGTAGCCCATCGAACATTCGATGCGGCATTTTTAGATTGAAACGACGGTGAATTCAACAAGGAAGATCGAGGAGATCGCAATGACCGCGCAGTGGAAGTCGATCAAGAGTTACACGGACATCAAATACGAGCGAATTGAAGGCGAGCCAATCGCGAAGATCACGATCAATCGCCCGGAAGTTCGCAATGCGTTCCGTCCTGAAACGGTGTCCGAGCTCATCGACGCATTCGAGCATACTCGCGACGACATGACAACCGGCGTGATCATCCTCACCGGCGAAGGCGATCAGGCATTCTGCTCCGGCGGTGACCAGCGCGTTCGCGGTGACGGCGGATACGTCGGCGGCGACAAGATTCCGCGACTTAACATCCTCGACGTTCAGAAGCAGATCCGTTACCTGCCGAAGCCGGTTATCGCGGCTGTCGCGGGTTATGCAATCGGCGGCGGACACGTTCTTCATCTCGTCTGCGATCTCACCGTTGCCGCCGACAATGCGAAGTTCGGACAAACCGGCCCGAAAGTTGGCAGCTTCGACGGCGGATTCGGCGTCAGTCATCTCGCGCGGACAGTCGGCCACAAGAAAGCGCGCGAGATCTGGTTCCTCTGCCGTCAGTACGACGCGCAGCAGGCGCTCGACATGGGACTGGTCAACACCGTTGTTCCTCTCGCGCAGCTCGAAGCCGAATCCCTTCAATGGGCGCGAGAGATCGCCGAGAAGAGTCCGATGGCGCTACGATTTTTGAAGGCGGCGTTCAATGCGGATACCGACGGAGCCGCCGGTCTTCAGCAACTCGCTGGCGATGCGACGCTTCTCTACTACCTCACCGAGGAAGCGAAGGAAGGAAAGAACGCGTTCCTCGAAGGCCGCAAACCAGACTTCGGCAAGTTTCCGCGCTTCCCTTGAGCACAGCCGCGGCGGTCGAGATCGGTCCGGCGCGAGCGTGGTTGCTCGCGTCGCGCCCGGCCACGCTGCCTGCTGCTGCCGTGCCCGTGTTCGTCGGAGTCGGCGCCACAATTGGCGAAGGCTTTGCAGTTCTGCCACTCGTGTTCGTGGTCACGCTCGTCTGCGCACTTCTCATTCAGATCGGGACAAACTTCGCCAACGACTACTCTGATTTTCATCGCGGCGCAGATACCGAAGGGCGACTTGGCCCTGTTCGCGTTACGCAGAGCGGTCTGATCACGCAGGAAGGCGTGCGACGCGGAATTTTCGTCGCTTTCGGACTCGCCGCCCTGCTCGGTGCGTGGCTCGCGTGGATCGGCGGATGGCCGATCGTTGTGATTGGTGTGCTTTCAATCCTTTCCGGCCTTGCTTACACGGGAGGTCCGTTTCCGTTTGGCTATCACGGCCTTGGCGACGTATTTGTTTTTGTGTTCTTCGGACTGGTCGCAGTAACGGGCACCGCTTTCCTTCAGACGGGGGCATGGAGCCAGTTCGCTCTCCTACTATCGATTCCGGTTGGATTGCTCGTGACGAACATTCTCGTCGTGAACAATCTCCGGGACCTTCCCACCGATCGCGCCGCGAACAAGCGCACGCTCGCGACGAGGCTCGGCGATCGCGCAACGCGAATTCAGTACGCTTTGTTTGTGGTCGTGTCGTATTCAATTCCATTGTTCCTCGCGATCAGGGACCCGTCGCACCGTTGGCTCATGCTCTCCTGGCTCACGGTTCCGCTCGCGTTCATTCTCACGCGAATCGTGCTGAGCGGACTCGCCGGGAGAGAATTGAATCCGATTCTAAAAAAGAGCGGACAGCTATTGCTGTTCTTTGGAGTGCTTCTCGCAATCGGCGCCTCGATCGGGCACGCGTGATCGAAGGCGTCGCGGTTTTTCCTGACTGGGTGGCGCACCAGGCGCAGTCAAAAGCTGGTCACACCGCGCTTGTAGTTGATGGAAAGAAGTGGACATTTGTCGAGCTCGACGCGGCGGTATCGAGTTTATCACGAAGGCTTGCGACACTCGGGGTTGGCGGTGGCGACAGGGTTGCGACGCTTTTAAACAACAGTTTCGAGATGGCCGTCCTGCCCCACGCGACACTGCGGCTCGGAGCGACACTCGTTCCTCTGAACATTCGATTGAGCGAACGCGAACTGACGTGGCAGCTCGCGGATTCGGCTCCGCGTCTACTTGTTGTCGATCATCGAACTCGCGAACGGGCGATGGCAGCGCTCGGCGAGCATGCATCGGTTACGGTTCTATCGACGGATGAGCTCCCAGGTATCGCGGAATCAACTGTTGAGCCGCAAGTCAAACACGACAGTGCGGCCGTGCTCGCGATTATCTACACGTCAGGCACCACCGGCCGGCCGAAAGGCGCGATGCTCACAGTGTCGAACTTCTGGTGGAGCGCCGTCGGATCAGCACTCAATCTCGGAACGCAGGCCGACGACAGATGGATCGTCTGCATGCCACTGTTTCACGTTGGCGGATTATCCATCCTGATTCGCTCGGCGATTTACGGAGCCACTGCAGTGGTGTTCGACGGCTTCGACGAAAGGGCTGTGAACTCGGCGATCGATGATGGCGCGACAATGGTGTCAGTTGTCGCGACGATGCTCGAGCGGATGC
>JBDUEH010000296.1:0-3905 GCA_040002555.1 Gemmatimonadales bacterium
AGGCGGCAATTACGCGCGTCGGGCTCTTCACGACTCACCGCATGGGCGACACGCTCCTATTCGAGATCCCGAGGCGGGAGTTGGGACGAGACATGCTGCTCGTCGGCCGTTTTGCGAAAGCATCTGGTGGAAGTTCGTACGGCGGTGACGAGTTCACCGAACGCGTTCTTCGCTGGGAGAGGCAAGGGAATCGCATTCTCCTCCGCAGCGTCACGTTCGAGATTACCGCGGACTCAGCGTCGCCCGTGTTTCAAGCTGTATCGCAGGCCTCGTATCCGCCCGTCGTCGCGGTTTTCAAGGTCGAAGCGAACGGACCCGACGGCTCAACCGTCATCGATGTAACATCGCTGTACACGACAAACATCCCTGAGTTTGTCGGTGCGAGAGGCTCGTTCGACGACAAGCGGTCGTTCGTCGAAAAAGTGTCCGCTTTCCCCGACAACATCGAAGTCGAAGCGACGCAGACGTTCACTCCGGAAAATCCGCCCGACTCACAGAGAGGGCTTGGGCCGATCCCCGCGCAAAGCGTGCTCGCGCACTGGAGCATGGTCCGCCTCCCGGCCAGGCCGATGATGGGCCGCATCGCCGACAAGCGGCTGAGCTTTAACGAAGTGAGACAAACTGATTTCGGCACTGATCAACATCGTTCAGTTACTCGGGGGCTGATTACGCGCTGGCGGCTCGAGAAAAAGTTTCCCGACTCTGTGCTTTCGGATCCAGTCAAGCCAATCGCCTACTACATCGATCCTGCTACTCCAAGGCAGTGGATCCCGTGGATCAAAAAGGGAGTCGAAGACTGGCAGCCGGCATTTGCTGCAGCCGGATTTCGTCGCGCGATAGTTGCGCGTGACGCTCCCTCGCCTGCGGTCGCTCCCGATTGGTCTCCCGACGATGCGCGCAATACCGTTGTTCGCTGGTTGCCCTCAACGACTGAAAACGCCGAAGGTCCGCAGGTTCATGATCCTCGGAGTGGAGAAATTCTCAACGGCTCCATTCGACTGTTTCATAATGTCCTGAACCTCGCGCGCGACTGGTACTTCACCCAGGCGGCTCCGCTCGATTCGCGGGCCGCGCGATTGCCGCTGCCTGATTCGTTGATGGGGCGCCTCCTCGAGTACGTCGTCGCCCACGAAGTCGGGCACACACTCGGCTTTCAACACAACATGAAGGCGAGCTCGACGTATCCTGTTGACAGTCTTCGCAGGATCTCGTGGCTCCGCCGAATGGGACACTCACCGTCGATAATGGATTACGCGCGCTTCAACTACGTCGTGCAGCCGGAGGATAATATTCCGCCGGAATATCTGATGCCGCGCGTTGGCCCTTACGATGTCTTCGCGACGAAGTGGGGTTACGCGCCCATTGCCGGCGCTCGGACGCCTGAAGCTGAGCGGCGCGTCCTGAACGAATGGGCGAAGCTGCAGGACAGCGTTCCGTGGTACCGGTATACCGTATCCGGAAATCACGACGCTGATGCTGGCGACGAAGCTGAAGCTGTGGGCGATGCTGATGCGGTGAAATCCACTGCGCTTGGCCTGCGAAATATTCGGCGCACAGTTCCGTTGCTTCTTCAGGCAACCGAACATGCCGACGAGGACAACTCGCAACTTGCGGAGCTTTACGATCGTTTGCTCGATCAGTGGAGCAATGAATTGCAGGCGGTTGTGAGTATTGTCGGCGGTTCTGAATCGCAGGAGAAGTACGGCGATCAGCCTGGTCCCCGTTTCGTTCCGATCTCTCGTGGGCGTCAACGCGCGGCTGTGGAGTTCATTGCCGACAATGCGTTTCAAACTCCCCAGTATTTTATAGACCAGCGCGTGTTGAGCCGCATCGAACCGGAGGGCACGCTGCGTCGTGTTGGCAGTGCGCAGAATCGGGTGTTAGGCGATCTGCTCGATGCGGATCGACTCGGTCGGCTCGCTGAGTATCAGGCGATGGCTAAGGAAGGCGGAGCCACGTACACGCCTGCTGAGCTTTTGTCGGACGTTCGTCGTGCCGTGTGGTCTGAGCTCGGTTCATCTCGCGTGACGATCGATCCATTTCGTCGCTCGCTTCAGCGGTCGTATCTCGCGCAGGCAGATGCGAAGCTCAATCCGCCGCCAGTAATAGTTATTTCGAGCGCATCGCCGAGGCGCGGTGGTGGCCCAAACTCCGATGTTCGAGCTCTCATGCGGGGTGAGCTGGCGGAGCTCGATTCCTCACTGCGATCAGCCATGGATCGCACATCGGATCGGACGACGCGATTGCACCTCCTCGATGGCAGAGCTGAGATCAAACGCATCCTCGATCCGAAGAATTGATCCGGGCGAATGAAAAAGAGGCCTGACCCGATTGAGCCAGCCCTCTTTTTGCCTTTCGGTATTAGAACGACGTCAACAAACTCTGTGTGACCTTCGCCGGATCTCCAATCACGACAAACCGCGCATGCTGCATGTATTTGCGCGCAACACGTTGAATGTCGACCGCCGTCACGCGCTTATACGCCGAAATGAACCTCGCGTTGTTCTGCCAGCCTCCGCCGATCAATTCCCACATGCCGAGCGTGGCGGCCTGGCCCATGTTTGTTTCCTGTTCCAGAAACGAATGGGTCAGTGATACGTTTTGATTTTCCGCGATAGTCGCTTGTGGAAGCGGCTCGTTCTGAAGGTGCTTAACGGTTGAGAAAATCACATTGACCGTTGTATCGGGAGCGATTGCCGTCACGTACAGGCTTCCGCGATTCACGCGGCGCGTTCCAAGACCTGCCGCGACTGCGTAGGTGAGATTGCGCTTCGTTCTCACTTCCTGGAAGAGATTAGAGGCAAGGATATGCGTCGCCGCAACAAGCGCGGGGTAGTCCGGATCCGTCAGCGTCGGTGCTGCAAACTGCCCGATGATGTAGTTCGTCGGAAGCGGTCGCTTTACGACCACCACCTGCGGCGTGATGGCTGGCAGCGGAGCGACACTGACGGCCGCTCCTCCCTTCGCCGGCAAACCACCGAAAGATTGGTGAATTTTTGCCGTAAGATCCGCCCGCGACACGTTTCCAACGACTACGATGACAAGATTCTCTTTCGTCATTCTCTGCTTGTGCCAAGCGGCAAGCGCATCTCGGTCGATCGACGACAGAGAGCTGGCCGTGCCGGCTGGCGTGACTGCATAAGGATGTCCGGCGTACAGTAGACTGTCCGCCAGAAACGCGAGATACGTGTCGGCATCGTCCGGCAACCGCTTTGCGGCATCGACGGCCTGTCCTTTCACAATCGCGACTTCGGATGCGGGGAAAATCGGATGCACTGCCGCCTGTGTGAAAAGATCCCACGCTGTGTTCCAGTTCTGCCGCACACCCTGAAGTGTCAGAACGGAATAGTCTGGCGTCGTTGTCGATCCGATATTGGTGCCGCTCTCAGCTGAACGCACCGCGAACGCGTCTTTGCTGTATTTGGCCGTTCCCAGAGTTGACGCCTGCAGCATCATACTCTCGATGCCGGCATTGGCAGCCGTGAGATTCGCGCTCCCACCGCGAATGTACAATCGGACAGCCACTACCTCGTTCGCCGATATGGGCTTGAAGATTACCGGGATGCCGGCAACATCGAACTTAGAAACGGCTTTCGTCGTTTGCGCGCCCGATACATTCGCGACAAGTGCGAGTGCAATACTTCCAATTAGAGACTTTCTCACTTTGCACCTCCGTTCTGCATCAACAGCTCGGGTGTGAACTTGAATGTCGCCCGGTCCTGTGGATTCACCAGAAGCGCCGTCACATGCGGCTTGCCGATCATGAACGTACGCACATACTTCGCGATGTCAGCCGGCGTGATCTTCTGCATGTTCGGTACGTAATTCCTATAGTAGTCGAGACCCGCAACCGCCCACCAGAAGCCAACAGTGTGCACATACTCCGACGCCTGTTCGCGCTGATA
>JBDUEH010000297.1:0-3905 GCA_040002555.1 Gemmatimonadales bacterium
TCCATGTTGAGCTGCGCGACAATCGAGTCGTGCGGAACTGTTGTGTGGTCGGTAAACCAGGCAGACCCGAGCAGGCCAGCTTCTTCGCCGGTGTGCCAGACGAGCAGAATCGATCTGCGCGGACGCTTTCCGGAAGCGAGCGACTCAGCGATCTCGAGCAGTGCCACCGAGCCGGAGCCATCGTCGTCCGCTCCGTTGTAAACGGAATCGAGACGAGCCGGTCGAAGGCGGCGAAGACTGTCGAGAATGGAATGGAACGCGGCGAGCTGCGTCGCGTTTGGCGCACCGGCACGAGTTTGCCCGCCTTCCGGTCGCATGACCTTGTTGAACGCGAGAACTGAGTCGTGATCCACCGGTCTCGCAAGCATGCCAAGGTGGTCGCTGTGCGCACCGATCGCGACGTATTCGTTTCTGAGAAGCGGATCGGAACCCGGAACGATTGCGACGACGTTGCGTGCAAGCGCGTCGACGGGTTTTTCGACGAATCCGATGTTGCCTGTGACACTTAGTCCCGCGGTCCCCACGGAGAGGGAAGTGAGCGGCGCTCCCATCATCGATTCTGCAATCGCACTGGTCACCACGATGCCGATAGGTTGAACGACACCCGCGCCGTTGGTGGACAACCCGGATCCACGCGATCGAAGCCCGTTTGCGGCGGCTGGACTCACAAGATCGAGAGCGGCGATGACGATGCCCGCAGCGCGGGGATATCGCGACACCGCGAGAGCGAGCGGCGTCGTGTAGACCCCTGTCGGTTTTTCATCTGCGCCAAGAGGTGCGTCGAGAACTACGATCTTTCCTGCTGCGTCATCCGCCGACAGCGAATTTAATGAATCTCCCGCTCGCCCTCCGTAGACGACTGAGAATGAACCTCTCAGTACCGTTCCAGTTCGCACGTTGACGCTTGGGCGAGTCGGTGCGAATTCGGTGTAAAGAGCGAGCGGTTTGCCATCGACCGCCAACGTTGACGCGGAATCGACGAAGCGGCGCACCATCGGGACAACCTGAAAGTACGTTCCGTTTTCGCCGCCTGGCTCCAGTCGAAGCCGCCGTACCTCTCTCTCGAGAAGGTTGGTCATCTTGAAGTTTCCGACGCCACCCGCTTCGCGGCCCATCATCGAATCATCCGCGATCTGATAGACGCGAAGCTTCGTGTCAGCCGCGGTTATCGAGCTCGAAGTCCTGGACGGTGACAGCGAAGGACCCGGAGTGCAAGCCGTGATGGCAACAGCGAAGGAAATTAGAGGCGCGGCCGCGAAAGCGCCGCGCGAAAGAATGCTTTGCATTTGTGTGAAATGAAGTGGCGGGGGCGGAGCGGAAATATGACTCCCCGCACAACGGAACCGAAGATCTCGAGCGCGCTTGACCGACTGGAATGGCCACGGTATCCTGCCGCATGAGCGATTCAGGGCGACCGGTAAAATCGATCAATATCTGGCGCAGTCTGAAAGGCCTTCCCCAGGACATCTGGGTGCTTGCGCTGGCGTCGCTGGTCAATCGCGTGGGAACGATGGTCCTTCCGTTCCTCGTGCTGTACCTCACTCGCGAGCTCGGCTTCAGCCCTGCGAATGCCGGTCTCGCACTCGGCGTCTACGGCCTTGGGTCGATCATCGTATCGCCACTCGCAGGCCGGCTCTGCGACATCACGGGACCGCTACCGATCATGCGGGCATCGCTGATCGCGAGTGGGGTTCTTCTCTTCTTCTTTCCGTTCGTTCGAAGTTTTCCAGGTATCATCGCGATCACACTCGTTTGGGCAATTGTCACAGAGTGCTTTCGTCCAGCGACGCTCACGCTCGTCGCGCAGGTCGCCACTCCGGAGCAGAGAAAGCCCGCATACGCCCTTGTGCGGCTTGCAATAAACATCGGGATGAGCATCGGCCCTGCTGCGGCCGGATTTCTGGCCGCGCGGTCGTTCCACTGGATTTTCATCGTGGATGGAGTAACGACGATTTCCGCGGGGATTGTGCTTATCGCCGTTCCGTTCGCAGTGACGACGCAGTTCGCTTCGGAGAAAGACGCGAATGCCGCCGATCGCTCGTCGAGCGGGACAATCCTTGGCGATCACCGCTTCATGTTCTTCCTTGCCGCGATCTTCCTGATGGGTGTTGTGTTCTTTCAGCACGAGGGTCCGTTGTCGTTGTTTCTGGTTCAGGATCTCAACCTGTCGCCGGCGTTTTACGGAATGTTGTTCACGATCAACACGCTGCTGATTGTGCTCATTGAAGTTCCTCTTAACGCTGCGACGGCACGATGGCCGCACAGTCGCGCACTCGCACTTGGGGCGTTTCTGTTCGCAGTTGGATCGGGCGCGTTTGCGTTTGCGAGTGGTCCGGAGCTGATCATCGTGGGCGTAGTTGTGTGGACCTTTGGCGAGATGATGCTCTTTCCCCAGGCATCGGCGTATGTCGCCGAAATCGCTCCGCCGAGCCGCCGTGGCGAGTACATGGGAGCGTACTCGCTAGCCTTCAATTTTGCGTTTGCAGTCGCGCCGTGGGCCGGAACGGTTGCGTTTGACCGATACGGTGCGCGCTTTCTGTGGGTCAGCGTGTTTTTCGTCGGCGTTGTTTCTGCCGTCATGATGACTCAGGTAGCGGGGAGCACTCCGAAAGTCGAGCCGACTGCTGCGTGAGGCGGAGTTATTATTAGCCCGTGAAAATGCTTTGGATACGTACCCTCCATCCGGGAGCGGCCGTTGTCGCTACCGCACTGTTGCTTTCGGTTGGGGCGTGCGGCAGAGAACCGACCGACCCGTCGTCCACTGATCACACCGGAAACTGGAGATCGTTCGACCAGGGACGCCCAACGTTAGAACTATCACGTCACTTTCGGGAGGTAGCTTGAGTCGAGCAACCAGTGCGCTAGCCGCGTTGATATTCTTTGGATTGTCAGGCGTCATCGCTGTTCCGGCATGTGCGCAGGCAACTGAAAAACAACGAACGGAGCTGTCGCATCTCGACTCGACCCGCGTTGTCGCGATCACGACAAACGACGGCTCGACCTTCGTTGGACGAGTTGTTGGCGTACGCACCGACGCAATCGATTTGCAGACCTCAGCCGGCAGGGTCGCAATCGGGTTCGCCACGATGAAGCCGGTTGCGTCGCTCGGCTCTCCGGGCCATGAAGACTGGTTTGAGAATCCGAACGAGACACGCCTCTTTTTTGCACCGACCGGCCAGATGCTGAGGAAGGGTGAGGGCTATTTCTCGGACTACGAGGTCCTGTTTCCGGGCGTCGCCTATGGCGTTACGGATAACATCTCGATTGGCGGCGGAATCTCCCTTATCCCGGCCGGGATCGACAATCAGCTTTTCTACATCACGCCCAAGGTTGGTGTAAGCCTTTCGCCGAAACTGCATCTCGCGCTTGGAGCCATCGCAGCCTTTGTCCCGGGCGAGAGCAACGGTAGCGTCGGTGCGCTCTACGGCGTGGGGACCGCAGGAGACGGAGATGCAAGTGTGACTGGCGGCATTGCGTACGGTTTTGCGGGTAATAACCTCAGTTCCCAGTTTGCCGTGCTCCTGGGCGGAGAGAAGCGTCTGTCGCGTCGAATTGGCCTGGTGACTGAGAATTATTTTGTGCCCAGCGACATTGGCAAGCCGGTTGTCTCGGGTGGTGTACGTTTCATGAGCGAGAAGCTCACCGTCGATCTCGCACTGTTCAATCTTGTGACCGAACCGGTCTTTCCAGGTTTCCCCTGGTTGAGCTTCATTTACAAATTCTGACCTGAGAGTGTCCGATGCGGCGTCTACGCGCTGTATGGATCGTCGTAATACTGTTCCTGCTGTTCACGATCATTCCTGGAACCGTCGGATATATCACCGACTGGCTCTGGTTTCGTGAGGTAGGGTTTCAATCGGTTTTCGCGACCGAGCAGATTGCGAAAATCGGTCTGTTTGTTGTCG
>JBDUEH010000298.1:0-3902 GCA_040002555.1 Gemmatimonadales bacterium
ACGCGGGTTGGGCGGACAAGTACGCGCAGGTGGTGGGGAATACGAATCCTGTTGCAGGTCCCTTCTTCAATTTCACGGTGCCCGAGCCGATGGGGATAATCGGGGTGCTTGCGGCGGATGCGAGTCCGCTGCTTGGATTGATCTCGCAGATGGCGCCGGTGATTGTGTCGGGGAATACGGTGATCGCGTTGGCGTCGGAGAGTGATCCGTATCCTGCGATTGTTCTTGGAGAGATGCTCGCTACTTCGGATTTGCCGGGTGGTGTAGTGAATCTGTTGACCGGCTTTCGTCGTGAGTTACTGCCGACGTTTGCGACGCACACTCACATTCGTGGGATCTCGGCTGTTGTGGGAGCCGATGAGAGGAAGGAGCTAGCGCTTGGTGCGGCTGATTCCGTCAAGCGCGTGAAGACCAGGAAGGCGGAGGAGAAGCTCGACTGGTATTCAGAGAAGGCGCAGGGGGTTTACGACATCAAGGATTTCATCGAGTTCAAGACGACTTGGCATCCTATCGGGGTGTAGCGACACCGACGGTCCTGCGATCCTCCAGAACTACCGGTGGCGGCAACGGTGGTCAGCCTTAACTTAGGTGGTCGCAACTACCCTCCCCAGCGAGGACTCGAGCATTTGCTGCGCGAACAATTCCAGGAGTTGCTCGGATCAGTGGATACCATCGAGCGCGAACTCGGCGACGGGATGGCGCAACTCGCAGCGCGATTTCAACGAGCGGACGCTCACTAGGTTGTCTACCAGCCCATACACTCAATCTCACTGACTGAGTAATGGTCCACCGTCGCTTCGTCCAACTAACCACTGCATGCGCCAGCGTCTTCCTGATTAATCCAACGCTGGCAGCACGCTCGGCGGGCGAGCGCGTCCACATCAATGACAATCGGACACCAGCGGGCGTTCTAAAAATGGGCGTTCTCACGCTCAACCTTGACGCTCGGGTTGCAACCTGGCACCCGGACGCGGACGATGGGCCCGGCATAGACGTTCAGGGCTTCGCCGAAGTGGGACATACCGTCCAGATTCCCGGACCGCTGATTCGCGTGGTGGCAGGTACGACGGTTGATATCTCCATCAAAAATTCCGTAAATCGCACCACTCTCGAAGTGCATGGGCTGTTGTCCCGGGTACCGATGGTGAATCTGGATACCGCATCGATCAAAATCCCGTTTGGCGCGACGCAGCGAAAGCAATTCCGGCTCGATGTGCCGGGGACTTATTACTACTGGGGTACGACATCAGGTCGACGGTTCGGCAACCGGATCCACGAAGATGCACAACTCACCGGCGCGATCGTCGTAGACGAGCCATCAACGAGTGTTGGGGGGGCACGCCGCCCGGACCGCATCTTCGTGATCGGCATGATGAGCGACACTACAGGAGGCGAGAATGTGCGGAAAGATCGCGAACACCTCTTGTTCGTAGTTAACGGCAAATCATGGCCGCATACAGAGCGTCTCAACTACGCGATGGGCGACACGATACGCTGGCGAGTACTAAATGCGACTGTCGATCCCCACCCGATGCATCTACACGGAGCGTACTATCGCGTGGAGAGTCGGGGAAATGGAAACAGGGACTCAACATTTGCTACTGCAATGCGCGATCAGGTGAACACGGAGCTGCTCGATCCGGGATCGACAATGATGATGTCATGGTCACCTGTGCATGCAGGCAACTGGTTATTCCACTGCCACATTCCTGAACATTTTGGTCCGCGAGGGCCGCTTGGAGTTCTTCCGTCGTCGGCTCGGGTAATGTCCGTTTCGATGAACCACGCGCTGCAAGGAATGAGTGGGCTCGTCATGGGCGTTACGATTCGTTCCAGTCAACGTATGGCAAGATCGATCGAAACAGAACGCCGGCATCTTCGACTCGTAATCGACAAGAATGTCGGAACGCCTACTCAGCGGCCGTACTACTCGCTGACGTTGGATGAGGGAGCCGTCAGTAGCCAGATCAAGGGTAAGTTCCGCGCTGGACCAATAATCAGCCTCGTGCGCGGTAAGCCGGTCGATGTAATGGTTGTAAACCTAACCGACACTCCGACGTCGATTCACTGGCACGGGATAGAGCTCGAAAGCTATTTCGACGGAGTGTCAGGTTTCAGCGGGATTGAGAAGCGCATCTCACCCGTTGTTGCGCCGCGGGACTCGTTCGAGGCGCGGTTCACGCCGCCGCGTACCGGCACTTTCATGTACCATACTCATGTCGATGAAGCCCCTCAGCAGCGCATGGGGCTCGCGGGACTGCTTCTCGTGCTCGAGCCGAGGCAGGCCACCGACATGACGACAGATTTCCCGATTCTCATATCATCTCCGGCTGACGACGACGCCGAAGCGCGTCATGTGCTTATCAACGGCAACCTTGCGACGGACACATTGTACCTATCGGCAGGTGATTCGTATCGATTCCGGTTTGGAAACATCACCACTGGACGACCTGGTATGCATGTCGAGGTGCGCGACGAGAGAGGATTGACGTCGTGGACGCCGCTCGCGAAGGACGGGGCTGAACTGCCCGCTTTCCGGCGCATCGAAGAACCCGCAACTCATCGCATAAGCATTGGCGAAACCATGGACTTTCGGGTGACTCCAACCGCCACCGGTCAAATGAACCTCAACATGGTTACAGCTGCAGGAACACTTCTTGGCAGGGTCGCCATCAGGGTAAGGTGATGCACATGCAACTAAATGCGGCGGGCGTCAACCAAATCGCGCTGCAAAGACGAACAAGCGTCAGGTTGGCGTAACGCGTCAAATACTGGCCCCCGCCCGGTCCTCGGCTGATGTTGAGAATGGACGCACGACGATGATTGCCCTTGGCGCAGTCTCACTAGGATCAGCCGTCTATGGAATCCTTGCTGCGCGCAACGATCGTGATCGGGATCATAATGGAAAATCCCGAAGAGCTGCTTGGTGCCGTCTTCGCTGCCTGACGACGAGCGCGGCTTTGTCGAAGCGATGCATCAGCGAGATCTGTCAGTCGCAGTGTGTCGCCGTCAGCGCAATGGATCATGGAAGATGGTCGCGAACCGCAATTTCTGGCTGTTCGATTCGGAGAACGTGGTCGAAGTCCGCGGAAACGACAAATGAGCGCTCCAGACCTGAAGGTCGGGTTGACCAGACAGCAGGGCCAGTATCACGTTGGCTCGGAGTCATGCCCACACGGGCATGAACTTAGTCCATTAGACTTATTTCATACCAAAGTCAGCGGCTGAGCCAATGATTACCGTCAATATCCACGAAGCAAAAACACAACTTTCCGAGCTTATCGACCGAGCCATGAAGGGAGACTCGTTCATAATCGCCAAAGCTGGCAAGCCACTCGTGAAGGTTGCCCCGCTCGATGCGCCAAAGGTGCCAAAGCGACTTGGCTTCCTCGCCGGCGAGATCAGCGTCCCACGCGACTTCAACAAGATGGGCGCAGAACAGATCGCCGCTCAATTTGGTGGAGCTGAGTGAAGCTCCTGCTCGACACTCAGCTCCTGTTGTGGGCGGCAGGGCAGCCGGACCGTCTATCGCCGGCTGCCCGCAAAGCTCTGACTGATCCGGACAATGAGCTCGTGTTCAGTTCCGCCAGTATCTGAGAGGTCACGATCAAGAATTCATTGGGCCGGGAAGATTTTCGGGTTGAGCCTCGTGTGCTCAGGCGCGGTCTCATCGACAACGGTTATGTCGAACTCCCCATCACCAGCGAGCACGCTGTAAACGTTGACACGCTGCCGCCAGTTCATAAGGACCCATTCGACCGGATGCTGCTGGCCCAGGCAGAGGTTGAGGGAATTACGCTTCTCACCACTGACGCGCAGGTTGCGCGGTACCGCGGACCAGTCCGAAAAGTCTAGCTCAATAGTTGGTCAATTTGACCAGAACACCTGTGTCGCATATATTG
>JBDUEH010000299.1:0-3901 GCA_040002555.1 Gemmatimonadales bacterium
GCCTACCTGGCAAGCGGCAAGCCGGTGATCACGCAGAATACAGGGTTCAGCGACTGGCTTCCGACCGGGGAAGGCGTGTTGTCGTTTGACAATCCGGACGGCGCCGCGGCGGCAATCGAACTGGTCGAGAGCGACTACGCCCGCCACGCCAGGGCCGCGCGAAAAATCGCCGAAGAGCATTTTGACTCAAACGTCGTTCTTCCCGATATGCTCGCGACCGCGATAAACGCTGCAGAAATTCTCTAGAACTCGACGCTGGCTCGTTCGGCACAAATTCCCGCGATGTGGGCGGCCGGGCACAATTCGATAAAAAAAGCTGAAGCTGGATGTTCTGCGACGTGTGCCTTGCAAGGCGAGTCCCGTTTCTATTTCATCAGTGTTCTCGGGATCGTAAGATGCCGGGCCATGCTGGCTGCGCGCACAGGGTTACCGCGGCGTCAAGCGCATTGCGCTCAAGGGACGAGATTCAACGGCGGTCCTGCCCGGAATCAGGCTTTGCTGCGCCGCAACCTCCGCTGCCTGATGGATCATGCCTGCCGCAGCGAGCGACTGCACCATCGCGAATATGCCGAGGAGGAGTCCTGAACTCGACACGATCAACATCCCGGACAAGGCGCCGAATGACGCGACCACAAGAAACAGAGCGAACACGGCGTAAAGCATGTTTCGCGCGATCCCAGAAAAACGGGGCTGAATCCTGTAGCGAACAAACTGCCTCCCCGCGCCATGCTCCTCGATCGCCATCAACGCCCGGGCGCGACCAGCGACGCCCCCGTACACTTCGAGATCCCAATCGTCAAAATCGCCACTTCGAGTTGTCTTCGCGCCCATCTGGCGCAGCCGGGCTTCAAGTTCCTCGAGACGAGACTCCTTTGACAGCCACGCCTCGTGCCAATAAGCCGGACTTCTGAAGCCTTTCGTAGAAAGCGGAAGTAGCGTGAACTTCCACGGACTCAGCCCTTCGACAATCCGACCGCGAAGGCGGGTTAACGGCTGCAGATAGTGAAGCAGGGCGATCGTCAACTTTGCGCGAAACCGATCCCGAGGGCTCAGCCTGCCCGAGGGAATTCGCGCTTCGCTCGCTCCACGAACCGATTGGGCGACCTGAACTGCCACCGCGGGGATGAGAGCAATAAGTGCAAAAGCAAACGGAGTCCAGACAAAACCAAGAAGACAGATCACGGCCAGCAGCCCCACGACGAGATGCCACTCGGGCATCATCGTGAGATGGCTCATCATACCGCCCGGCCGCTCATAGATCGACTGAAATGCAGCGGAACCCCACGTTCCCTGATAGACGGAGAATTTTTTCGTGAATACCGGCGTTGCGCGCCCCGTTCCGTAAATGCGGCCGCCCCAGCGTACGTGCCCAGCCGAATTGAACTTGTCAGGCCATTTCGCCTCCAGCATTGCCTCGGCACGCCCATAGTTGAACTGCTGCTTTAGGTACGCAGTCACGCTGCTTCGACGATGATGCCATACCACGGCGGCCGGACTGAACCCAAGTGTGCCATGCTGCTGGATTCTCCAGCAGAGATCGACGTCGTCCCCGGCAGTTCGAAAAGAGCGGTCAAACCCGCCGACACGCTCGAGCGCCGATTTTCGGAATGCCATGTTGCACCCGGGAATATGCTCGGCAAGCTCGTCAGACAGGAGGACATGGTTGGGCCCGCCCGGGGAATGCGCTACGCATATTGCCCAGAAGTCATCATCCGGCGGCGGAAAGTTTGGGCCGCCAATTCCATCGTGGTCGCTCGTCATGAACATCCAGCTCAAATAATTGAGCCAATGGACGTCCGGGTAGGCGTCATCGTCCAGGTAAGCAACGATTTCACCGGTCGAGTGCTGCAGGCCAAGATTTCGTGCCCGGCTGAGCCCGCCGTTTTCGACAGCGATGACTTTGACATCGAACTCCGACAAAATCGCTAACGTGTTATCGGTCGACCCATCGCAAACGAAAATGGCCTCGTAGTTGGGATAGTCGAGCTTCTCGAGCGCTTCGCAGGTCTCGCGGATGTAGCGCGCGCCGTTGTACGTGCATACCACGACGCTAACACGCGGCCACACGACCTCTTTGGGAAACGGAAGCTCGCGAAATGCACAACCCACCGTTTCGAGCGCCGGTTTAGGACGGCGCTCGCGATCGGTGAGTCCAAAGGACCAACCTTCAATATCGTGTCCGCCACGATGCCATTCGTCCGTCCAGGAGAATACACAGACTCCAGCACATCCGCCCGCAAACGCACGTCTCACCTGCCAATCAAGAGTTGAAGCCTGGAATTCGGTGCCATGCCTCTCGCTATCCAGCCCGAGCTCGCCGAGTACGACGGGTTTGTCCTCTCCGAGGTTATGCAGGCGAGCGACGTACGACGAAAGACTCCGAGGTTCTTCGAGATACACGTTGAAACACAGAAAATCCACAAACGGAAGACGCAAGTACTCGGTTGTGGGGTAGTTCGCGTAAGTAACGAGTGCCAGAGGATCTTCTTCCTTGGCAATGTCGAACAGGCACTCGATAAACTTCTCGATCCTCCGCGCTCCATACCACCTCACGATGGACGCCGGAATCTCATTCCCGACGGCATATCCGAGAACGGCCGGATGTCCAACTCCTACCCGAACGGTCTTGCGAACAGCGTCTTCAATACCGCGCCTTACCGCAGCATTATCCAGAAAAGTGATGTGCTGCGACCACGCAATGCCGACGAGGATCCTGATTCCATGCTTCTGGGCGCAATCGAGAAGCCAAAGTGGAACCGCAGTATATGTTCTGACCGCGTTTATCCCGGAACCGGCCATGGCGGCAAAGTCCAGATCGACTTCAGATTGGGACTTGTACTCACTCCCGGTGGCGTCGGGGCGGAACGGGCCGTAAGTCACGCCGCGGGCAAAGAATTTTTCACCGTCAACGTACAGAAACTTGCCGCGGGCAACGGCTCGACCCTGAGCTTGAGTCTCCGCTGGGGTTGGCGGTGCCGTTCGACTTAGGTTTTCGAGAGGGCGATAGATTGTTAGTCTAGTCCCGGGCGGTGCTTTCAACTCTGGCGTCATGACCAGAAACAGACGAGCGGAGTCAGCAGGTCACTCGGGACGGCGCGTGGGCACATCACATTTCTTTGCGTTCGTTGTCTTACGTTTACTTTGAACGCCAATAGTGTGATACCCTCATCAGCCAGTCAAGCAAAAGATTTCGCACGATGCATTTCTCGTTCCGCTCCTGTCCTTCGTAAATAGGCTTGCGCGGCGAAACCGGCCCTCCTCGGACGACTACTCCCGGCGACCCTGCAAGGCGACGACAGCCCCGGTATCCCTCACTGGGCGCTGAGGGACGTTACAAGCGACATGGCCTCGCGAGGATTTGCGGCGCCAGTTACTGCCCGGCCAAGTACGATGTACGTCGCCCCCGCTGCGGCAGCACTTTGCGGCGTTACGGTTCGCACCTGATCGCCAGTAGCGTCGCCTGGAAGCCGAATGCCCGGAACCAGTATTTTCAATGCTTTGCCGTGCCTGCTAGAGACCGCTTCCACTTCGTGACCACTGCAGACTATTCCATGAACCCCCGACGAACGCGCCAGCTCCGCAAGCCGCAAGACTTCGTTTTCGACGTCAACGCGATCCCTGCCCCAGGCTTCCCTGAGCCCTGCGTCATCGAGGGAGGTCAGAATCGTCACTGCGAGCACTCCGCACGACTGTCCGGCGGCCTCGACCGCAGCTTGCATCATCTTCGAGCCACCGGAGGCATGCACGGTTGTTAGCTTTACGCCCATTTTCGCGACGTTCCGCATGGCGCCGGCAACCGTGTTCGGAATGTCGTGGAACTTCAGGTCGAGAAACACATCGCACCCGGTGTCCCGAAGCCACTGAATGATGTCTGCGCCAGAAGCCGTGAAAAGCTCGCTTC
>JBDUEH010000300.1:0-3885 GCA_040002555.1 Gemmatimonadales bacterium
GTTGAGGACATGGTGGAGTGTCTCGAGATTGGGCGAGCTCCTCTGTGTACAGCAGCGGATGGTGTTGCCGCCGCCAGGATTGCGGATGCTGCCATTAGATCATCCGATTTCGGCGGTGGGGTGGTCGAGGTCTAAATCTCTCGTTTCCTCCGGACTAAACTCAAACGCTAACCCCGGGTTGGGGCACGGATTGGACCGATGCAAGGGATTAGCGACGGGAAAGACAGGGTTGTATGCCGAGGCAACAATTCGGTTTTGTTTTTGACAACTACTGTAGGGCTCTCTGTCGTATCGAAGCCATCTCAGCCTTACGAGTGACCAAACCCCATTTTTCTTGTTCTGTAGTTCCGTCCGCCGGCCCGCCGTTCCGTCCCTGATCCGTTGCATCCGTCTAATCCGTGCCCCAGCGCCGTTCCGAGCCGGGAGAACGAAGCAGTCGAATCCGAAACCACACCGATAGGCCGTATGCGAAAACGGGGACGGCTTCTAATCGTCACCCCGTGAGGCCATCTTCTTAACGACAATGTCCAAGCTCGCAATCCTCGGCGGCTCGCCGACCAGAACGACGCCCTTCCCAGTCTACGGCACCCTCGGCGACGAGGAAAAGCAAGCCGTGCTCGGCGTCCTCGATTCAGGAAATCTCTCCGGTTTTCTCGGCACATGGTCGCCGCAATTCTATGGTGGGCCGCACGTCCGAAAGCTCGAGGAGGAGTGGCAGGAGTATTTCGGAGTCGCACATGCCGTAACCATGAACTCCGCGACATCGGCGTTGTGCGCAGCGGTCGGCGCGGCAGGTTTGGGGCCCGGCGACGAAGTAATCGTCTCCCCGATCACGATGACAGCATCGGCAACCGCTGCACTCGCGTACGGAGCGATTCCGGTATTCGCTGACATCGATCCCGAGACGTTCAACGTTACCGCGAAGACGATCGAGGCCTGCATCACCCCGCAAACGAAAGCGATCATGGCCGTGGACATCCTCGGCCACCCCGCAGAGTTCGCGGAGATCATGGCCCTGGCCGCGAAGCATGGACTCCTCGTGATCGAGGACGCCGCGCAGGCACCGGGAGCGACCTACAACGGCCGATTCGCGGGAACACTGGCGCATATCGGAGTCTTCAGCCTCAACTACCACAAGACAATCCACACGGGCGAAGGCGGCGTCGCAGTCACCGACGATGCGGTTCTAGCCGAACGTCTCCAGCTCATTCGCAATCACGCTGAAGCGGTCGTCGAGGGTAAAGGCACTGCGAGTCTCGTGAACATGGTCGGCTTCAATTACCGGATGACCGAGATAGAAGCAGCGATTGGCAGCGCTCAGCTGCGAAAGCTCGATACGCTGCTCACTGCTCGGATCGAAGCGGCGACCTATCTCACGATGAGGATCGCGGAAATTCCGGGACTCTCACCACCGGTTGTGAAGCCCGGCGTCAAGCACGGATACTATTTGTATGCGATTCGGTTCGACGCCAGCAAAATCGGTGTTACGCGCGAGCGGTTTGCCGAAGCCGTTCGCGCCGAGGGAATTCCGCTGGCTACTCGATATGCGCCTCCGCTTTACTTGATGCCTCTCTACCAGAAACGGATTGCCTTCGGGAGCGAGGGTTTTCCTTTCACGTACGAGGGATACAAGGGCAGCGTGAGTTACGAGCGTGGGATTTGTCCGGTCGCGGAAGCCATGTGGGAGACTGACGTTATGGTAGGCAACTTCTGCCACGCCAACGTCACGCAATCGGATCTCGACGACGTCGTTGCTGCGCTTGAGAAGGTCGTCGTCGGAGCTCGATTACTGGATGCGGGGAACGACACCGCAATCGACGCCAGTCGAATGGCCGAGGACGCGGCTTGAGAATACGCAGTGTTGACGATCTCCCACGTTATTCGGCGTGGCCTGCCAGGCTTCTTGGCAGCGAGCGTTGGGAGCAACGAGTAAAGAACCGCGCGGAAATCGAGCGCGAATACCAGCTCGAGAAGTGGGGATCTCTTCTTGTCAAAGTCGAAGAGAGTCCGTGGCCGCTTAGTCTCGCTGATCTCGATCTCATCATGCAGGGGGGCGATGAGCTTGTGGTCTACGCGGACGGGCCTGACTTGTTCGAAACGACCGCAAAGGATGCGCACCTTCGCTACAGGGATTTTGTCGCCAATATTCTGAAAGACTATCTGCCCGCATCGTCGCTCGTTGAACTCGGAGCCGGGTACGGCAGCGTGATTGTAGATATGGCGCGCCGTCCGGAATTTACGGGAGTGCCATCGTTCGGCCTCGAGCTGACAGCAACCGGGACCCAGCTCATCAAGCACATGAGCACAGTCGAAAACGTGAACGTCACGGCAGGCGAGTGCGACATGCTGGCCAGGACCGTGACTGAAGTGCCAATTCCATCGGGCGCAGTGGTATTCACTTCATATGCTGCATGCTACGAGCCGCGGCTCGAAAAATCGTTCCTCAAAGGCATCGCAGCGCTCCGTCCGAAGGCGGTCGTTCTCATCGAACCGTGCTATGAACATTGCGACGAATCGACCCTACTTGGGCTACTCCGGCGGCGCTATATTGAGGTGAACGATTACAACACCAATCTGGCGACGCTTCTCCATGAGGAACGGGAGGCCGGATCGGTCAAAATCCTCGACGAGCGAAAGGCCGCGTTCGGACCGAATCCTCTGCTCGCCGCATCGGTGATCGTGTGGGAGCCAGCGGAACGGAGCTGAAGCTCAGACCGCGGGCAATTATAAGCG
Source organism: Gemmatimonadales bacterium (assembly GCA_040002555.1). Taxonomy (GTDB): domain Bacteria; phylum Gemmatimonadota; class Gemmatimonadetes; order Gemmatimonadales; family Gemmatimonadaceae; genus UBA4720. The sequence goes on from JBDUEH010000300.1 coordinate 2,734, forward strand.
GTTCGATTCACCAATTTCATAAAAGCAACGTCAGCTAGTGCCGAGACTTCTCGACAAGATTCCCGTACCCATCAGGGCCACTGCGTGGCACGCGATCAATCGCATGCCGGGGCGCGTGCAGCGACTATTTCCGCATACCGACGAGTACCGTCGGTGGAAGATGGAGAAGCTGTACGATCACGCGCCGACGCCGTCGCTAGGCGCGCCGACCGTGCTATTCTGGGTTCCCGGCGGAATGCACGTATTGCTTCACGTCGAGACTGTCATCGCGGCAGCACTAAGATTTCGCGGATACAACGTTCACGCCATTATCTGCGATGCGCCTTACGTCGCATGCGTCCGTCGTGAAATCACCGACGGCGTTCCCCTCGAGAACTGGCGCGACCTCTGTGCATCGTGTATCGCCTCAAATCGCTCGGTCCTCAAGATCATGGGCATCCCGTATTCGTCAATCGGGGACTTTGTGTCACCAGAGCGGCGCGAGGAGCTGAGGAAGAGGGCCGAGCCGGTCAATTCGAAGAACGTCCGCGAGCTGGAGCACGAAGGACTCGAGATCGGCAACAATGTCTGGTCGACTATAACGCGCTTTCTTCAAGGCGAAGAGCTTGGCGACCGCGATGACATCGTCCGCGAGTACGCCTACAGCGCAATGGTGACGGCGGAGGCGGCAAGCAACGTTCTCGACCGGTTCAAGCCAGACCGCGTGTTCATGTCGCATGGTACGTATGTGGATTGGGGCCCGGCGCTGCACACGGCGATGGCGAGGGGAATTCCGGTCACCGGATGGAAGGCGTCGTATCTCACGTCGAGATTCTTCTTTCGCCACGTTCTTGACGCATCGCGTGTGGATTTTCACAAGCTCAGCGACAAGGTGTGGGGTGAGGTGAGCAGCCAGCCCCTCACTGAAGCCGAAGACGAAAGCCTGAGAACATTTCTCGCCCGCCGGTACCATCAGGGCGTGAGCTTCGACATGAAGCGCATGGCGAAGTACACGGGAGAAACCCAGGCATTTCGCGAAAAGTACAATCTCGATCCCGACAAACCGATCTGGGGCGTCATGGCCCACATCAACTGGGACAGCGTGTCCGACTATTCGCCGATGGCGTACGCGTCGTTCGACGAATGGATGGTCGACACGATCGAGACGGTTTC
>JBDUEH010000301.1:0-3875 GCA_040002555.1 Gemmatimonadales bacterium
TCCATCATCGGGATGTCGTTTGGTGCGATCATCCCGGGATTGCTGATGACGCAACGTCCGGATCTTCTTGGGGCCGTGTTGTACGAGGTGGGGCAGCCAGATGAAATTCGCGGCGCGCAAACCGACCCGACTGCCGCGCGCAACATTGCGGAAATTGGCGACACGGATACACCGGAAGGCATTCGGCTCCTGAAGAAGTCGTCGGCATATCATCAAGTGCCCGAGAAGATTGCCCTGCCTGCGGTGATCGTGCACTCGGCCGCGGGTGACTACAATTTCGGCACGCAAATGCTGGCTGCGAAATTTGTCGCGCGCTTGCAGAAGGCCAACACGTCAGCGAATCCGGTGTTATGGGTACGGACTCCGGGTGGACATCAGCCGCTGTTTGGAGTGTCGCCCCAGTGGGCTGCGAGCGCCCTGTCATTCATCCTCTGGCAAACCGGCGTACCGCGTTATCAACCGTTGCGCTAAATACGCCCACAGCGAATCGGCGTCTGTAGAGGCAGCTTCTGAGGGAAGCGGCGGCGCTAACAGCAGCGCGACCCAGGCCTGCTGTATCGATTGTCCATCCGATCCCGAACGAATTGATCGCGGGACATTGGCTCATGTCCTGGATGAGAGACCATGACATGCTCCACATAACGCTCGTAGTCAGGCGCGCCCAGCACCGCGCGCATCGCGCGCGCGATGCCGGCCAGCCTAACTACGAGCGTCTTCGTCATCACTTGTCAGGTTTGGCGGGAACGCGTGACGGCAGATTATCCTCGAAGATCTTGAAGATCCTCTTGTACTCGTCTGTCCACGACGACGGCCGCACGAACGCGTGGTCCTCGACCGGATAAACTGCCAGCTCCCAGTTTTCCTTGCCGAGCTCGATCAGCCGTTGTACGAGACGAACGTCGTCGGCGAACAGAACGTTCACATCGACCATGCCGTGCAGGATCAGTAACGGATCCTTCAGCCCTTCCGCGAAATAAATCGGCGAAGAGCGGCGATACGCGATCGTATCCATCTGCGGCGAATTGAGAATGCTCGAGGTGTAACCGTGGTTGTAGTGCGCCCAATCAGTCACGCTGCGAATCGCGGCTCCAGCCCCAAAGAACTGCGGCTGTGTGAACAGCGCCATCTCGGTCATGAAGCCACCGTAGCTTCCGCCGTACATTCCGATTCGGTCTGGATCGATGTTGTAGTTCTTCGTCAGATACTTCGATGCATCGACCTCGTCCTGAAGGTCGCGCCCACCCATGAAACGATAGATCGCAGTGCGCCAATCCCGGCCGTATCCGGCCGAGCCTCTGTAATCGATGTCGAGAACCACATATCCCTTCGACGCGAGATATTGATTGAACATGTACTCGCGCGGATACTCTGACCAGAAATTGCCCACGTTGTGCAGATAACCAGCGCCGTGCACGAAGATCACTGCCGCACTATTCGGCTGCGCTCCCATATCAGCTGGCTTGTAGATGTGTCCCGGAACGTTGATTCCGTCAGACGCCGGAACATTGACAAGTTCAGGCGCAATCCAGTTGAACGACAGCCATTCCTTGCTCGGGCTCAACGTCAACTGCGATTCGGCTGCGCCTGCCTTGTTCGACATCACGAACAAGTCTGGCGGCCGATTCACAAATGAGTAAACGTCGGCGAGCATCTTTCCGTTTGGTGAAACGACCACGCGATGACGACCGGACTTTGTAGTGATGCGCTCGCGAGCGCCGCCGCTGACTGCCATGGTGTAGAACTGTTCTTCAGCTGGGCCAGGTTCGTTCGTCTGGAGATAAAAAGTCTTTTCGTCTGGCGACAGGTGTACGTCGAGCACTTCCCACTTTCCGCTCGTGAGCTGCTTTCGATCAGAGCCGTCAGTCGCGACGGAATACAGATGCGCGAAGCCCATTGCCTCCGACACGTAGTACAAGCGCCGGCCGCCATCGTACCAGCCAGCGCAGCCAAATCCGCACGGGCCACCGACCCACGCTGAATCGCGAAGAGTCTCGAGAGCGTTCAGCTTGCCCGTTGTTGCATCAACGGTTTGAAGAACGCGGACTTTGTTGTCCGCCGTATATCCGTAGAAGGCGCCGAACTTTCCGTCGGCACTCCAGCCGAGTGGCAGGGCAAATCCCTCGGCGGTATCGGCGGGGTAGGGCTTGAGCCACGTCAGCGTGCCGGTCGCGAGATTCAGAAATCCGACGCGTCCCTTGTCCTGCACATCGCCGGCGTTGTCGCGTCCCTTGATCTGTTCCGTATAGCCGCTCTGCGTGACGAATCGCGGAATGTCGTTGCCACGGGCCGTTGCTGGAATTCGTGTAGTGATCAACAACGACGTCGCGTCGGGCGATGGCGACACTGCCGCGAGCTCTTCACCGCGCTGCGTGTAGTAAGGCTTGAGCGCGCGGGACTCCCTCTCCTTTCGCGCCGCCTTGACGATACTGTCGGCGCGAACCTGGTCGCGTATGACGTCGAACAAATCGCGCTGCTGCTGCTCGATTCGTCCGCGCTGTCCTGTGGGAGGAACCGAATCAACAGGTGCCGGCCCCGATCGCAGATCGGTGAGCTGGCGCACCAAACCGCCGTTTCTGTCGATCGAGTAAACGTTGTTGTTGCTTATGTAAAAGACCTTCGTGCCGTCCTTCGAAAAATGCGGATCGGTTTCACGCGCAATAGTCTGAGTGAGGCGTCGCGTCGTTCCGTCCTGCATATCGGTGATGTAGATGTCACCGTTGTATTGCACCGCTTCGGAGCGACCGTTGGCAGATAGCTCTCCATTCGTAACCAATGCCCCAACCGAATCGAAAGCTGCCGGACTGACGCGCTCGGGTCTGGCTCCCGGAACGGCCTGAACACGGAACCGCTTCGCCGTTTCCTGCCACGGACTGCCGGGCTCGAGCCACGTGAAGTAGATCCACTTGTTATCGGCACTCCATCTGACATCCTGCGGCTGACGTCCATAAAGCTCCGGACCTCGCATGATATTCTTGATGGAAAAATCGAAAGTAGACGGCGTCTGGGCCGCGAGCGGCGCCGAGATCAACAATGCAAACAGTGCTTTACGCATCAATCGAGTTGTGGTTGGAAAGTTGGTTGATCCGCTGACCCAGTGCCGGTGGAGGGCGGGGGACGATGAAGAATACTGAAAGAACCAGAGACATGCCGCCTCAGATTCCCCCAGACGACTCGGCCGCAAGCAGGCCGTCAGGCACGTATGCTACTTCGGTGCTGGATGCCTGGACGCGCCCGCTTACGATTCGCGTCCATACGCGAATCGAGTCAACAAGGATTACGACCACTGCGGCCATGAAAAATGCCGCAACCGCCGCATCGAGATGGTCGTTGAACATAATACGATGCGCCGCTTCGACCGTCGTCGCACCCGGAGGAAGTTTGCCACTCGCGACGATTCCGTCGATCATCTTTGCGTGGGAAAGAAAGCCAAGCTTTGGGCTATCAGAAAAAATCTTCAGCCACCCACCGGTCAACGTGACAACTGCCAGCCACGACAGTGGAAGAATCGTCATCCATGCGTAGCGCGCCTTTCCCATTCTGATGATTACCGTCGTCCCGACGCATAACGCGACTGCTGCCAGCAGCTGATTGGAAATTCCGAACAATGGCCACAGCGAGTTGATGCCGCCGAGGGGATCGGATACGCCTTGAATCAGGAACCACCCCCACATCGCGACGAAAAGCGCGCTAGTCGTCACAACTGCCGGATACCACGACACGCGTCCGATCGGCTTCCATACATGGCTCAACAGATCCTGGAGCATAAAGCGGCCGACTCTCGTTCCCGCATCGAGCGTTGTAAGAATGAACAGCGCCTCGAACATGATGGCGAAATGATACCAGAGCGCCATCGCACTGCTGCCGCCAAGAACACG
>JBDUEH010000302.1:0-3867 GCA_040002555.1 Gemmatimonadales bacterium
GCGCACCTCGGTCACGTCTTCGACGACGGGCCTGCTCCAACGGGACTTCGCTACTGCATCAACTCGGCGTCGCTCGACAAGGCCGATAAGACGGCCTAGTCTCTCTTCTTGCGCCCGGTCTTTTTCACCGGGCGCGTCCGGGCTCTTGGTTTCGCTTTCGGTTGCGCCGCCCGTAACACCTGAGATGGAGCGGTTCCGGCCGCGACCATCGCGCTCTCGTTTCCTGTCCGGTCAACAGCCGAGACGACGACTTCGTCCGGTGGCGGTGAGTTTCGGCCGCCGGCGAACATGTGCGAAAGTTGAGCGCCAGGAATGACGAGTGTGCTCCACTCCGTTCCCGTCCGGTAGCGAAGCACCCACAGCCAAACTTTCTCGGTTCCCTGAGGTGTAAGCCCAACTGCTGTTGCGCCCGTTGCCGAATCGCGTTGGAGAAGTGCGCGCGGCGGGCGCGGCGGAATGCTGTCGAGCCATGGCGATGGCGGCACGAGCGCGGGCCCTGCATAGGGTCCGGCGAGAAGCCGTTCGTCGATGCTGTCGCGGTCCAGCATGAACACTTTTGCACTGAAGTGAACGTTGCCCGTCGCCCCCTCTTCCATTCGCGTTGCAGAGATCTGGTCGAGAATCTCCTGAGTCTTCCACGGATTTGCGCCCGATTGTCCGACACGACCTGTGTAATTGCCCGGCCAGATGTGGCGATTTTTGGTGTTTTGCGAAACCCACCACCTGAGTAGCACGGGGTAGCTCTGCTCCGGGCGTGAGATCGCCCAGTAGAGCTGCGGGGTGAAGTAGTCCACCCATCCTTCGGTCAGCCATTTCCGCGAATCCGCGTACAACTCGGCAAATGCGTCGAACCCCTTTACCTGTTCAGGATTCCCTGGCCGCCAGATTCCGAACGGGCTGATTCCAAATTTCACGTACGGCTTCTCGGCTTTGATCTCTTTGTAAAGGTCGCGGATGAAAGTATCGACGTTGTTACGGCGCCAGTCGTCCCTGCTCATCTCCCCGCCCGATGCGACGTAACGCTTCCACGTTGCGTCGTCAGGAAAGTCGATGACGTTCCCGCGCGAGTCCTTTTCCTTGTAAGGATAGAAATAGTCATCGATGTGAACCCCATCCACATCGTACCGTTTGACCACATCGACGATTACGTCCGTGGACAGGCGACGAACTGCCGAATCGCCCGGGTCGAGCCACAGGTAGTCGCCGTACTTTCGCACGAGCTCGGGGCGAGTGTTGCTGATGTGTGTCGCGGCTGGATCGGATTTGGCCGACGGTGGATGCGCGCGGTATGGATTGAACCACGCGTGCAGCTCCAGTCCGCGCTTGTGCGCCTCGGTGACAGCAAACTCGAGCGGATCGTAGTACGGCTCGGGCGCGCGGCCCATCTGACCAGTAAGAAATTCCGACCATGGCTCGATGTTCGACGAATACAGCGCGTCAGCCGCCGGCCTTACCTGTAGGACGATGGCGTTCATGTTGAGCATCGCTGCCTTGTCCAGAATCGCGATGAGCTCCGATTGCTGCTGCCAGGTAGTGAGCCCCGGTTTCGACGGCCAGTCGATATTTGCAACCGTTGCCACCCAGATAGCGCGAAACTCGCGCGCGATCGCTGGAGGTTCGGGCACCTGTGCAGGAAGTGCGCTGGCTGTGGCGATGGCGAGCGCCGACATAAGAAGAAGAGGTTTCACGGCAGGAGAATCTATCGCTTGACGTTGGGTGCGGTCACCGCCAGAATTCTCAGCCTGAACAATCGCCTCAACGTCCTGGAGAATGTTTATGAAATCAAACGCCCGGCTAGCCTCAATCGTTGCTCTGGTGACGATGGGAGCCTGCTCTGCAAAGGAAGAACCGAAGACCGCCGTCGTTGATAGCTCTGCCGCCGTGGCACCAGCGGCTCCAAACGTGGTCAACATCACTGCGAGCGAATACAAGTTCGATGCGCCGGCCGATGTACCAGCAGGCATGACGACGTTCACGATGACGAACAGTGGAAAGGAGATGCATCAGGCGGCGCTAATCAAACTCGACAGCGGAAAGACGATGGATGACTTGATGGCCGGCATGAAGGCTATGAAGCCGGGCGCTCCCCCTCCGGGTTGGGTCATTGCCGCTGGCGGTGCGAACGCCGCCGCTCCGACCTCGTCAAGCAGCCTCACGACGAACCTGCAGCCCGGCAATTACGTCCTCGCTTGCTTCATCCCTGATGCCAAGGGCGTCCCTCACGTGATGAGCGGAATGGCAAAGGCGTTGACAGTTACGCCGAACGCGACTGCTAATACGACCGAACCGACGTCCGATATCACGGTTACACTGTCGGATTACAAGTTCGATTTGTCTACGCCCCTGACGGCCGGTAAGCACACGCTGAAGATCGAGACAGCGCCGGGCCAGCCGCATGAGTTCACGTTCTTCCAGCTGGCCGCGGGCAAGACTCCGGCGGACCTGACGAAGTACGTCGAGACGGGAATGAAGGGACCGCCGCCGGGAATGCCGCTGGGTGGTGTTGCGGCGCTCGGTTCAGGGAATCCTGTGTTCTACACGGTTGATCTGAAGCCGGGTGATTATGCGATCGTGTGTTTTCTGAACGATGCGAAAGATGGTAAGCCACACTACGCGCACGGGATGACGCAGGCTATAAAGATCACCTGATCGTTTCCCTGAGTCTGGAAAATGGGCCCGCGAATAATTCGCGGGCCTTTTTTATTTAGCCCTTTGTTGCGACCACGACTCGAGCCGGAGGAAAGATCCACGGGCTGAAGCTCGCTCGCGTGGCTATTCTCATTCCCGATTTTTCAAGGACAGCCGCGTAGTGGCTCACGTTCGCGATGTCGAGAATGCCCACCCTGCCGCCTGGCTTCAGGACTCGCATTATTTCGCGAACCGCGGTATCACGATCTGACTCGGTTTTCAGGTTGTGAATCGCAAGACTGCTGACCACGGCATCGATACTGGAATCGGCGAACGGAAGCGATCGCATGTCGCCGTCCCTCACTTCCACTCGATCGGTTACACCTTCCGCTTCTGCATTCGCGAGCGTTGCATCGCGAGAGTTGTTCATCTGGTCGACGTTTGACCAGAGGTCGATCCCGATCGCATGCCCGTTGGTGACCCGCTTAGCGGCCCCAATCAGCAACAGGCCGCGTCCGCATCCGATATCGAGAATCGTGTCGGCCGGTTTCACCCCGACTGCGTCGAGCAACGAGTCACGAGCGCGCATTTTCCCAAGCCGACTGCTCGCGATCATTGCGATACCGGACAGGAGAAACGATGCACCCATCCATGTGCCTGCGCTCTTCAGTCCGACTGGCAGTGGGAGCAGCACGACAGCCAGCAGAAGTACTAATCCGATTGTACCCATCGTTCGTACGACGCCCGGCGCGTCGAGGCCGTAGTCTGCGCGCTTCATGTCTCTCGCTGAATGGAGTCCCGAAAAAATAGCCCCATTAGCAGTCTTAGTTTGTCAATCTCTCGATTATCTGGTCCACTGCTTCGTACAACTGATCGAACGCGTCAACCACGAACAGCGTATCCTGAAGGTGGTCTATACGGAACGCCTTTGATGCCACTCCGTCAAGCGTGAAGGGTCGCCTGTCGCAATTGGGGCCCAGCGCATTCGCTGCATCGCCGGAAGACGATATCAAGCCACTGCCGTAAATTTTCGGCGTTCCGTTCTCATCGATGAGCCCGAACTCGATCGTGAACCAGAACAGCCGCGCCATCATCTCGACTTCTTCGGGCGTTCTCGCCATGGTCGCTGCTTCACCGAATCGCTGCAGGAAATCCGCGAACGGCGGATCCGAATGCAGTGGCACATGACCGAACACATCGTGAAAAATGTCGGGCTCGGGAACGTAGTCGATGCTCTCG
>JBDUEH010000303.1:0-3864 GCA_040002555.1 Gemmatimonadales bacterium
GCGGCCTGGGAAGAGACTGACGAACAACAGATGCGAAGCTTCGTCAGCACCGTGACCGCGCAGCAATGAGCCCTTCTCTCGAAAGCATTCCCATCCATGCGCGTGACATGCAGCGAACAGCCGCGTTCTGGACGCGGTCCTTTCTCTGAGTTTGCGCCGCATTCGGGCGGCCTATCTCCTGCTCGCGCTGGTGACGATCGGGATCGGGTTACTGGTTCACATGCGAGGCGAGGCACTTGGCCCGGTCGGTCGCGACTTCATCGGCGATGCGCTGTGGGCGGTGATGATCGTATGGTGGGTGAGCGCGCTGGTTTCGCGGGCACTCCTGACGACGCGCGGCATTGTCGCATTCGCAATCTGCGCGGGAGTTGAGTTGAGCCAGCTTTACCATTCGTCGGCGCTCGATGCCATCCGTGCCACCCAGTTGGGGCATCTCATTCTCGGGAGCGGCTTTGACGCGCGGGATCTTGTTGCGTATGGATTTGGGATAGCGGCGGCAGCGATTCTCGATCAAACGCTAATTCGCCGCCGCTGAGCAGTGACCGCTGACCGCTGACGGCTGACCGCTGACGACTGGCCGCTGACCGCCTAAAGGAAAATCGTTGTATGGCTTGACAGGTATATGACCTACCAAGTATATACTTGGTGTGGAATCTTCCTTTGGTATTATCGCAGAGCCGAATCGCCGGGCCATTCTGAGCCTCCTCGCTTCCTCGGAGCAGTCGGTTAGCGACATCGAGCACCGTCTTCGCATGTCGCAGCCCTCGGTTTCGAAGCACCTGAGAGTGCTGAGAGACGCTGGCTTCGTAGAAGCCCGAATCGATGCACAGCGGCGCGTCTACCGGATCCGGCCAGAACCGCTCAAGGAGCTCGACGCCTGGCTCGCTCCTTTCCGCCGCTACTGGTCTGTGCATCTCGACGCTCTCGAGCGTCACCTTGATCGTCCCGAAAAGGCGCCTCCGAAGCGGCGGAAGAAGCGATGATCACCCGCCAGAACTACACGCCGGGCATCGCTTTTGGCGCCGAAGCGCGAAGTGACGGGGGCAAGTGGACGCTCGTTCTCGTTCGAGAGCTTCGCCATCCACCAACCAAGGTCTGGCAAGCGCTCACCGATCCGGCAAAGCTTCGCGAATGGGCGCCATTCGACTCCGACCGAAATCTCGGGGCCCCTGGACCAGCGAAGCTCACGACAGTCGGAGCACCAGGTGCACCGGTTGCCGAGGGAACGGTGAAGCGGGCCGATCCGCCAAATCTGCTCGAGTTCAATTGGGGCGGGAACGACATGAGGTGGGAGCTCGAGCCACTCGGCACCGGCACTCGTCTCACGCTCTGGCACAACATCGGTCGCCAGTTCATCGCGATGGGAGCAGCAGGCTGGCACATCTCGCTCGACGTGCTCGACCAGTTCCTCGAAGGCAATCCAATTGGCCGAATCGTCGGTGGCGACGCCATGAAGTTCGACGGCTGGAAGCGGCTCCATGCAGAGTACTTGAAGCAATTCGACACCAAAGAGACAAACGCCAACGAACAATCTGACAGGAGCAAATAGTCGTGAAGATCAAGACTACAACCATCTACGTGAACGATCAGGAAAACGCGCTGCGTTTCTACACTGAAGTAATGGGCTTCATGAAGAAGGCAGACTTCGCCAACGGACCGTTTAGATGGCTGACTGTTGCTTCAGCCGATGAACCCAACGGTGTTGAGCTCCAGCTTGCACTCAACGACGACCCGGCAGCGCGGGCATATCAGGAAGCCATGTTTGGTCAGAACAAACCAGCCGTGATGTTCAACGTGGATGATGTGCAGCGGGAACACGATCGCATGAAGCCGTTGGGTGCGGAATTCACGATGCCGCCAATGAAGGTCACCGGCTCTACAATCGCGATGCTCAATGACACTTGTGGCAACCTGGTTCAGCTGGTGGCACTCGAAAAATGGGCGGGCTGATGAAATCTCAAACTGGCTTGAGCGGCGACGCGGCATCGGAGCGCATCTCGAAAAGAATCGCCGAGCTCGGTGATTGGCGCGGCGAAACGTTAAGCAGGATGCGGAAGCTCATCAAGAAGATCGATCCTGCTGTTGTCGAAGAGTGGAAGTGGATGGGCACTCCGGTCTGGTCGCACGATGGCATCATCTGCACCGGTGAATCTTACAAGAGTGTCGTGAAGCTCACCTTTGCGAAAGGTGCGTCGCTTAAGGATCCGTCGAAGCTGTTCAACTCGAGTCTCGACGGGAACGTGCGACGGGCGATCGACATTCATGAAGGAGAGAAAATCAACGAGGCCGCGTTCAAGGATCTCGTTTTACAGGCGATTGCGCTGAACACTTTGAAGAAGTCGAAGCCTGCGAAAAAGAAGGCGAAGCCGAAAGGATAGGTCGAATCGTTCTAGAGGTGGTGTAGCACCTTGCGGAGAAGAGCTCGTTGGTCAGAATAGAGATGTTCCCTCACACTGAGCGCGTCGCCAATGCTTACCGAACCTCCGCAGACATCGCAGCAACCGTCACCACCCGACCAGCGGCCTGATGACATTTCGGGCCGCAGACACCGCCAGGTGATCGGATACCTTGGACTCGCACTCCCTGTTTTGCTCGTGCAGCTCGTACGCCTGCGTCCCAACGCGGTGTCAGATCATTGGACCGGAAACTCGATCAGTGCCTACTACTGGACGGGGGCGGTTTCGCTTTTCGTCGGCGTCCTTGCAGCCCTATCGCTTTTTCTTTTGACGTATCGCGGTTACGCGAACGATTCGCACAAGTACGACCGAGCCGCCGCAATCATTGCCGGGACCGCCGCCGGGCTGGTCGGAATCTTCCCAACCATTCCACCACCTGGCATTGCAGCGCTGCCGTGGTGGGGTGCGTGGATCGGCTACACGCACATAGTTGCTGCGACGATCTTGTTCTCGATGTTCGCGGTGTTCTCGCTATGGCTGTTCCGTAAGTCCGCTCCAGGCGAACAACCGTCGGCCGAAAAGAAACGTCGTAATGCGATTTACCTGTTGTGCGGCATCGGGATCCTTGTCTCCATGGTATGGGCGTTCATCGCACATCAACAGCAACGATCGATCTTCTGGCCCGAGTCGATCGCCTTGGGTTTTTTCTCATGGTCGTGGCTGGTCAAAGGTCAGGCGGTGAGCTCGATCACGTCGACTGTAAGCGCCGCGAAAGACAAGATCAGCAGGTCGCGAAGCCAACCCGTAGACTCGGCGCACTCCCGGTGACGTCAACGGCCATTCGGACCCGGAGCGAAGAACATCGATCTTTTTTTGGAGATTTGTCGATTTCAGGCCTGGTCACTCGACGCACTAGTGAGATGCGGTAGTCCCCCCGAGCTCTTCGGGGTCAGGCGGCCGCGACACTACTGGAGAAATGACCATGTCGAAACCGACCCCCAAAATCCTCAATCGCCTGCTCTGGACGGCCCAGTCCGTGGCCGCCCTCCTCTTTCTATTTGCCGGTTCGATGAAATTGATCATGCCCGCCGACAAGATGCAGCAGGGCCCAATCATCTTTTCGATCGCATTCCTTCACTTTATAGGTATCTGCGAATGCCTCGGCGCCATCGGACTCATTCTTCCTGGCGTGTCCAGAATTCAGACGTGGCTCACGCCGCTCGCCGCCGCCGGGTTGACGATCATAATGATCGGCGCGACTACAGTCACCGTCATCGGAATGGGTGTTGCACCGGCAATCTTTCCGGCCGTCGTAGGCGTTCTCACCACTTGGATCGCGTATGCTCGCACGCGAGTCGCACCGATCGCCGAAGCTCCAAACCGTGTGCTTCGCACGGCCTGATCTAATTTCAGCTGACTAAACGAGAGGAACTGAACAATGCGCTACATGATGCTCATCAAGCACACC
>JBDUEH010000304.1:0-3856 GCA_040002555.1 Gemmatimonadales bacterium
TGTATCTGCACTCGTCAATCGTTCAGACCCGGCGCTACGAAGAAACGTCGGAAGGGAAAAAAGAAGCGGTTCGGTTTGCGTTCATCGACTCCACCCTCGCTCTGACCTTTGCCCTCTTCATCAATGCGGCGATCCTAATCGTCGCAGCGGCGACCTTCCATAAGAGCGGACACACCGATGTGGCCGAGATTCAGGACGCGTACAAGCTCCTGACGCCACTACTCGGAGCGGGGGCGAGCACCATGTTCGCGCTGGCACTTCTCGCCTCCGGCCAGAACTCGACGCTTACGGGAACGCTCGCCGGCCAGATCGTGATGGAAGGTTTTCTAAACATCCGCCTTCGTCCATGGGTGAGACGCTTGATCACGCGGTCGATCGCCATCGTACCCGCCGCCGTCGTGGCTATCATGTACGGTGAGAGCGGAACCGCCAAGCTGCTAATACTCAGCCAGGTGATTCTCAGCATGCAGCTCTCCTTCGCTGTGTTTCCGCTGGTGAAGTTTACGTCCGACAAGGTGAAGATGGGCGAGTTCGCCAACCCCGTGTGGCTCAAGGCTTTGGCCTACCTGGTTGCGGTAGTTATCGCCGGCCTGAATGTTTGGTTGCTCTTTCAGTTCTTCGGCGCGAGGTGATCGATGTACAAGAAAATCCTGATGCCTGTCGAGAACTCGCCATACGACGATGCCATTGTTGACCACGTGCGCGAGCTGGCGAAGTTTCACAAGTCGTCAGTTGTTCTGATGCACGTCGCCGACGGCTGGGCCGCACGCAACATAGGCCAGCTCAAGCTTCGGGAGAGCGAAGAAATGAAGAAGGACCGCGAATACATCGAGCAATTGTCCGCCAATCTCGAAGCAGACGGAGTCGATGCTGACGCGCTTCTCGCTTCGGGTGATCCATCTTCAGAAATTGCTCAGGCAGCCATCCGGGAGGGATGCGATCTCATCGCGATGTCCACTCACGGCCACAAGTTTATCGGCGACATGATTCACGGAAGCGTATCGCACGCGGTTCGTCACTCATCGACAATTCCGGTCCTGCTTGTCCGCGGCAGCTCGAAAGGTCGTGGCGGTCCTCATAAATGAGGAGCGGGAAGCGGGGTCATTTGAGTCTTGCCGATTTACCGAACGAAGACGGGCCATTAACCGCTCCCGTCGAAGACTACCTCAAAGCGATCTACGCACTCGGTCGAGGAAGCGTGTCGGTTGCGACAAACGACATCGCGGCGAAACTCGATCTGGCTCCGGCATCGGTGAGCGGAATGGTGCGTCGTCTCGCTGGTCAGGGACTTCTATCGTATGAACGGTACCGCGGCGTCACACTCACAGATCTCGGGAGACGGGCAGCGCTTCGCACACTCCGGCGTCATCGCGTAATCGAAGCGTATCTCTCAGGGGCGCTTCAATATCCGTGGGACCGCGTGCACGATGAGGCCGAGCGGCTGGAGCATGCAGCGTCGGACGAGTTGGTGAATAGGATGGCGGCAGCGATCGGTGAGCCGGCAACGGACCCGCACGGAGCTCCGATTCCATCGCGAGAAGGGGACATGGACGAGACTGAGTATTTATCGTTGGCCGAGCTCGGCGCGGGTTACGGCGCGCGGGTTGTGAGAGTGAGCGACGACGATCCGGAGATGCTGCGTTACCTGGGAGAATTGCAGATCATGCCGGGAGCGGAGATCGTCGTGATTTCCAAGGCGCCTTACGAAGGTCCGATCGCGCTCAGAGTCGACGGGACCCTTTTGCAGATCGGGCCGGCGCTGGCTTCGCAAGTAATGGTCGAGCCGCTTACCGACATGGAAGCGCCGGCGCACTAGCGTCGCCTCGCTAGGTTTAAAGGAGTGTTCATTCCCCTCCTCGTCGCGCTGACGTTGCTTCAGCACCCCACACAGCGCACCATTGCGATCGATGAACGGCTCGCTGAAGACGGAAGGATTGCGATTGGCGACAAGGTTGTGGTATCTGGCGCGCCGGGCTCGAGCAAAGGCGATACCGTCATTGTCTCGGCCTTCATCAAGCGAGGCGCCGATCCGGCCGAAATAGCACGGAGCGAATACCGCGTTCGCATGCATCTCGACCAGCTTCAGACTGTTGCCGCTTACGGCGACCGCGTCGATCGATTTGCAGTCGCGACGAAAGGGCCAGCCGCAACGGAGAATGCATTGGCGGCCATCAACGCATCAGCGTTTGGGTTCGAAGCTCATCGTTCGCGCGACATCGCCGTCGAGACGTCGAAGACATTTCAGGTCGTCAGCCGTTTTCACAAGGCAATCGGATTCATCACGATCGTTGCGAGCGCGATTTTCCTTCTTTGCGTGATGCTTCTGAAGGTTGAGGAGCGCCGACGCGATGTTGCTGCGCTTCGCTTGATGGGTATCTCGCGCACAACAGTCGTGAGTGCGGTTGTTGCTGAAGCCGCACTGCTCGCAGTTGTCGGCAGTGTACTTGGAATCGCAATTGGATGGGTCGCTTCGCAGTTCATCAACTGGTACTACCAGGGAGTTTATCGTACTCCGCTGTATTTCTCGCTCATTACGATGCCGATCGTCACGCTTGCTGTGGTCCTGTCGCTCCTTCTCGGAATCGGCGCAGGGCTCGTCGCGTCGCTGCGGCTTGCGCGCACCCCGCCGATCTCCCTGTTCGGAAGATGAGATTCGCACTGGCTTGGTCATCGCTTCGGAGGCACGCGACGAGAACGATCCTCGCGACGTTTGGCGTCGCAGTGGCGGCAGCCATGCTGCTCGACATGGTGATGATGTCCACCGGAATGCGCGAGTCATTTCGTGAATTGCTGCTTTCACGCGGATTTCAGCTCCGGCTCGCGCCGAAGGGCACTCTTCCATTCGATACTGACGCGACGATCGACAATACGAGCGGGATCATCACGCTTCTTCGCACCAACTCCCAGATAGTCACGATCAGCCCCGTGCTCGGCGGCACGATTCACGTTGCGATTGGCGACCGAATCGCCACAAGTGCAGCCCTCGGAATAGATCCGGCCGTTCAGGGTGACTATGAGCTCTTGTCGGGGAAGAATCCTGTTGCCGACGATGCAATTGTCGGAAACGACGACTTCCTGCTCGCGACCGGCGCTCACGTCGGCGACACGTTGACTGTCTCGAGCGGATACGATCCCCAGCTCCGGACGTTCGCCGGTTCGCGAAGGTTGGTACTAACCGGCCGTGTGCGATTTTTGTACGGCGCGACGAACCAACTCGCTACCGCAATGCGTCTCGCCACGCTCCAGCACATGAGCGGAACCGAGCGAGCGAACAACGCATCACTCTTCATGATCAAGGTTCGTGACGAATCGCAGGTAGAGCCGATGCGTTTGTGGATCGAAAAGCAGATTCCAACCGTTAGTGCAATCTCGACAGCCACCGCCCTGGTCCAGGTCGATCAGCGATTGAGCTACTTCCGCCAGCTCGCCGTGATTCTGGGAAGCGTCAGCCTCTTCGTCGGTTTCCTCCTCGTTACCACGCTCGTAACCGTTTCTGTGAACGAACGGATAGGCGAGATCATCGTCATGCGCGCACTCGGCGTCTCCCGCGCGCACATCGTTCAACAAGTCGTCCTCGAAGCCGTTGCATTGATGCTCGTCGGATCAATAGCCGGGCTCGGCCTCGGTTTGGCGACGGCGCATTATCTCAACGCTATCCTCTCGAGTTTTCCCGGACTTCCGTCGGCGATCAATTTCTTTCTTTTCCAGCCAAAATCAGCGTGGACGGCTCTCGGTCTTCTCGCCCTCTCCGGAATTGCGGCCGGCGTGTACCCATCGTTCCGCGCGGCTTCACTGCCGATCGCGACAACACTCAGACAGGAAGCAATCGCGTGAGCACCGTCGAAGAAATCGAGCG
>JBDUEH010000305.1:0-3840 GCA_040002555.1 Gemmatimonadales bacterium
CGCGCGCCGCGGTGAATCCTGGAAGCAGAAACACTTCACGTTGTAGCCGAGCTCGCCCATCGTTGCCGCCGCCGCTCCGCCGCCGAGACCGGAGCCAACCATGATAACGGTGTATTTCCTCTTGTTGGCCGGGTTCACCAGCTTCATCTCGAAGCGATGACGATCCCACTTCTTCTCCAGCGGACCGGCGGGGATTTTTGCGTTCAGTTCCATATCAACCAATCAACCCGGCAAAGACCGCAACTGGAATCGCAGTAAACCCAAGCCACACAATGACGGCAACTGCGAGGGCGATTCTACGATGGAGCGGATTGAGCGACGGCTGAGCAAAGCCGATGGAGCGAATGGAGCTCCATGCACCGTGATAGAGATGCATGCCGAGCGCGATCATCGAAACGAAATAGAATAGAGCCACCCACCAGATGCGGAAGCTCGCGATAATGTTGCCATACACGTCAACGTCGCTGAACAAGCCCGCCGGCCGGATAGTACCTACCGTGAAATGCAGGATGTGTATGACGATGAAAATCAGGAGCAGTGCCCCGCCCCATCGCATTGTGCGCGATGCGAGCGTCGCCACTTGCGGCTTTCGGTCCACATATCCTATCGGGCGAGCGGCTCGGTTCTGTATAGTGAGCTGAACCGCTGCAATAACGTGCAGGATCACCGCGCCAATGAGTACCAGCCTCACGATCCACAACAGCTCGCCGGTGCTTTTCAGAAAGTGGGAGTAACCATTGATTGCATCGGGCCCGCGAAAAACCAGCAGGTTGCCAGCCATGTGCCCGATCACGAAGCCGACTCCAATCAGCCCGGTGATTCCCATGACGACTTTTTTCCCGATCGCCGCCTGATAAAAGCGGAGTGCCCGGTTCATCTTCGGTTACAGCTTCACTGCGCTCATTGGCTCCCGGACGGCTTCAGCGCTTTTTTCCAGCGCAGTACGCTCTTCGTCGGTGAGCGTGACCTCGAGAATGCCTTCGAGACCCGCGCGTCCGAGCTTGCACGGAACACCAAGGAACAGGCCGGACATCCCGTATTCGCCTTCGAGCCAGGCGGCGCACGGAAGGATGCGCTTCTGGTCGCGAACGATTGCCTCGCACATCTGGACGGCCGCGGCGGACGGCGCGTAATAGGCTGAACCGGTCTTGAGGTATTTCACGATCTCGGCTCCGCCCGTTCTGGTGCGCTCGACGATCGCGTCGAGTTTTTCTTTCGACATGAGCTGCGTAACAGGAATTCCGCTCACGCTCGTGTAAGAGATCAGCGGAACCATCGTGTCACCGTGACCGCCGAGAACCATCGCCTGGATGTCTCGGACGGAAACGTCGAGAGCTTCAGCGATGAAAGAGCGATACCGAGCTGTATCGAGCACGCCGGCCATGCCGAGCACGCGCTCACGCGGGAAACCGGTGACTTGCTTTGCGACATACGACATCACGTCGAGCGGGTTAGACACGATGATGAGGATGGCGTTCGGCGACGTTGTCTTGACGCTTTCCGAGACTTGCTTTACGATGCCGGCGTTTGTGTTGAGAAGGTCGTCGCGCGACATGCCCGGCTTGCGGGCGATTCCGGCAGTGATGACGACAATGTCGGAATTCGCAGACTCATCGTAGCCGTTGCTGCCGACGATTCTCGAATCGAAGACTTCGATTGGAGCTGATTCCCACTGGTCGAGGCCCTTTCCCTGGGGCACTCCTTCCATGATGTCGACGAGCACGACATTGCGCGCGAGTTCTTTCTCGGCGACGCGTTGAGCAGTTGTCGCCCCGACGTTTCCAGCGCCGACAACTGTGATTTTGTTCACCATTGTGATCTTTATGTTAGTGGAGGCGGTACGTGCGAAAGTTATTTCGCACGCTGTTGAACGGCTACCCTCCCACCTGCGACAGAGCGCGCAATCCGCCGACTTTCATCTGCAGAAGCTCATGTTCGAGGGGCTTCGCGGCCAGCGCCGAACGAAAGAGCGGCTCCATCTCCGAACCGGCACGAAACGCGTCTCGAAGGTTTACCTCGTGATCCCCGAAGAGACACGTGCGTAGACGTCCGTCGGCGGTAAGTCGGACTCTGTTGCACGAGCCGCAGTAGGTATGCGTCATCGGTGTGATGACACCAATGCTCCCGATGGCTCCGTCGAGACGGTAGTAGGTGGCTGGTCCGTTACCCCGCGGTGGACCATCGACCGGTGTGAGGCTTCCAAGTGACTCGAGCCGGTTAAGAATCTCCGCAGATGGCACGACGTGATCCCACGTGATCTCACGCATGTCGCCAACCGGCATCAGCTCGATGAAACGAACATGCCACCGGTGAGAGAGTGTGAGTCTCGCGAAGTCGATGACCTCCGAGTCGTTTATGCCTCGCATCACAACCACGTTGATCTTGATTGGAGTAAGTCCGGCGCGCTCCGCAGCGAGCGCCGAATCGACTGGATCGAACGAAAGGCTGCGTCTCGAGATCTGTGCGATCCTGTCGGGCCGAAGTGAATCGGCGCTGATGTTGACACGATCGAGGCCCGCGTTTGCGAGCTCCGCAGCAAGGTCCGGAAGCTTGAGTCCGTTTGTGGACAGCGCGATGTCTTCGATTTCCGGGATCGCCCGCAACATCGCTATCAGTTTTGCTAGCTCGGGACGGATGGTCGGCTCGCCGCCGGTAATCCGCAAGCGTCGTAGCCCAAGCGGAGCGAGTTGCGCGACTATCCCGGTGATTTCCTCGTAGCTCAGTATGTCGCTCTTTGGCAGCCATTGAAGTCCTTCCGCCGGCATGCAGTAAACGCAACGGAAGTTGCACTTGTCGGTGACGGAGATACGGAGATACTCGATCGACCTGCCGAACTGGTCGCGCAACGCGGTGCTCATGCGGGCTGGCCCTCGGCAGCACTCACCCAGCTTCGTTCACCGTCGGCGTAATGCTCGAGCTTCCAGATCGGAACTCTTTTCTTGAGCTGTTCGATTACGTAGCGAAGAGCGTCGAGTGCTGGCGCGCGATGAGGGTCAGACGCGACAATGACTACCGATGCCTCGCCGATCTTTATCTCGCCCAGCCGGTGCTCGGCTACGATGTTCTTCACCCCGTAGTTGACCGACGCCTCGCGGAGGATCGACAGGATTTCTTTTTCGGCCATGGGTTCGTACGCACTGTACTCGATCGATTGGACCTCGCGTCCGTCGTTTACCGACCGGACAGTTCCAATGAATACTGTCGTCGCCCCGTTTCCGGATTCAGAAACCTCGGCTATGATCCGGGTGGAGTCGATCTCACTCTTCGTCAACCCGGCCCGGATCATCCGCCAGCAACCGGAGGAATGAAAGCGACCTCGTCGCCGTCGGCGAGGATAGCGGAATGCTTCGCGTACGAATGGTTTACCGCGATCAACGGGGCGGGAGGGAGCCCTGCAGCCCCGGGCATTCCGGCCACATGGGAAACGACATCGTAAACAGTTGCGCCGTTAGTCAGATCCAGGACAAGTGACGGCTGTCCAAGGACTTCCGCGTATGACGCGAAAAAACGGACGGTGACGGTCATGAGGCGACCGCCGGGGAAATTATTCTGCCTCGGAGAACTCGGTGTCGTGGAGATCTGACATCTCGACACCGGCGACCAGCGCGCGAAGCTCCTTGGACGGCTTGAATACGGGTACCGGCCGCGCCGATACTTCGACGGGAGAGCCGGTGCGGGGGTTTCTCGCCATGCGGGTCTTGCGACGGCGGATCTTGAAAGTACCAAAGCCGCGAACCTCGATGTTCTCCTGATTCTGGAGCGAATCCTTCACCGCTTCCAGAAAGGCGTCGACTACGCGGGCGCAGTCCTTCTTGGAGATCATCGGCCCCGCGGTGCGGG
>JBDUEH010000306.1:0-3836 GCA_040002555.1 Gemmatimonadales bacterium
TATCCTCCTGGTCCTCTCGCATTTCCTTGTCTTCCTTGTCTACCCAATGCCAAGCGTTCAAACAGCCGATTACCAGGCCGATGAGCAGCAGCATTAAAGTCCAGGAGTGAGTTCCCGGATGGCGATTGTCCAGCCAGATCCCCAATGCCGCGCCGCCCAGCGTTGGAACGACCACCGACCAGCCAATGAGCCCCATCATGCCCAATCCGAACCAGGCGTCCTGCGTGGAGCGACGCGCCTTGAGCATGCGCGCCGCCTTCGCGCCGACTTCCCGGCTGAACGTCGAGTCCTTCTCTCTCTTGATCTCCGAACCTTCACTCATGGTGGAACTCCGCTACTCGCCGCACGAAATCGCTCTCCATCTTCGCCATCACTGAGCGGACGTTCTGTTCCTGTTCGTCTAACTTTAGAAAGTCCCTGGAAACGGCTTCCTGTAGTTGTCCCAGGTCCGTTCCGGCAATTGCGTTGCGGACTGAGACGAACACGTCCAGGCCGGTTTTGACTAGCACGCCTTCATCGACAGCCAGGTAAACCTCGCCATCGGTTTGGTTCTCGTAGATCAGAATTCCGGGTGCGAGCGCGGCGACGCAGTCGAGCCGGTGCGGTAGGAGACCGAAGGAGCCTTCACAAGTCTCCGCTACGATGCGTGTGACGCCCGTTTTCTCGGCGAAGATCCGGAATGGCAGGAGGATCTTAAGCGTCATGAGCGTTGGCTGCTGCATGCTGGACCTCTGGTTTAGGTTTCGCTTCGGTCTTGGTGTCCTTCTTGGCTTCCTCAATCGCCCCGATCATGTAGAGGGCGCTCTCCGGGTAGTCCTTGAATTCATCGCGCAGGATCCGTTCGCAACCATCGAGCGAATCCTTGAGGCTGACGAGCTTTCCCTTGATACCGCTGAACTGCTCCGTCGCGAAGAAGGGCTGCGTGAGAAATCGCTCCAGACGACGGGCACGGGCGACCACTTTGCGGTCTTCCGCCGCCAATTGTTCCAGGCCAAGCATGGCGATGATATCCTTCAGATCTTCGTACTGTGCGAGCGTGTGCCGGATTTCCTGCGCCAGAAGATAATGCCGATCGCCGACGATACCGGGCGTGGCCATTTTGGAGTTGGATTGCAGGAGATCGATCGCCGGATAGAGCCCCTGGCTTGCCCGCTTACGCGAAAGCACGATGGAGGTCGAGAGATGCGAGAACGTGTGCACGGCCGCGGGATCGGTCAAATCGTCCGCTGGCACGTATACCGCCTGAATGGACGTGATCGCGCCGGTGTCGGTGTTGGCGATACGCTCCTCCAACCCCGCCAGCTCGGTGCCTATGGTGGGCTGATAACCCAGCCGAGAAGGCATCTGACCCATGAGTCCGGAAACCTCCATGCCGGCCTGGATGAACCGGAAAATATTGTCGATCAGCAGCAGTACGTCACGATGTTCATCGTCCCGGAAATACTCCGCCATCGTCAGGGCCACGTGACCCACGCGGAACCGGGCGCCCGGGGGTTCGTTCATCTGTCCGTACACCATCACCATATTGGGCAGCACACCCGCCGCCTTCATATCTCTATAGAGTTCCTCGCCTTCACGGCATCGTTCGCCGATGCCGCAGAAAATGCTCACGCCTTTCTGGTGCTCGATCATGTTGTGAATCATTTCGGTGAGCAATACGGTTTTGCCTACTCCCGCTCCGCCGAAGAGCCCTGATTTGCCGCCGCGCTCCAGCGGCAACAGCACATCAATCGCCTTGATCCCGGTCTCAAAAATCTCGGATTTGGTGGAACGCCGCGCTAACGCCGGCGGAGCACGGTGGACCGTTCGCCATTCGACATCGGCTGGTGCCGTCTCGCGGTCGATGGCCTTCCCAAACACGTCGAACATTCGCGAGAGAGTTCCCTTGCCTACGGGAGCCTTGAGTGGCCCGCCCGTGTCGTCCACGGCATCGCCGCGCACGAGGCCCTCGGTGGGGGTCAGCGCGATTCCACGCACGTGCTGTGCGTCGAGTTGCGCTAACACCTCGATGGAAATAGCTCCGTCCCTGGCGTGCAGTAAAGAGTAGATGGGCGGCAAGTGCGTGTCGAACTGGACATCCACGACACTGCCGCGTACCGATACCACGGAGCCGAGGTTAGACGAACTGGTATTGGGCATGTTCGCGCGTCACACTTTCGCTTCCGCGACGGGCATCGCGCGGTTTGATATCCAGATACTTTCCCGGTCGATATTCAATTTGCGAACCGCTGAGTTGCGGCCACTGAGCATCCACGCTTCGGCGACCGCCCCACAGCCGACACTGATTGATCGGTTCGAATCGTAGTGGATCAAGCCGACTCATGCGCGCGCTACCTCCACAGGCCTCTAGGAAAGAAAGACAGGTTATTGCTCAGCACATAAATCGTGATCGCCACAGCCATAAGAACGAACCCGACCCAGAAACGCCAATCGCTGTGAGCGCGTTTCCAGTAGGGGTCCGGTTGATGATTGGTGCTTTCGCGAGCAGGTGTTCCGTGCTGGTGGGAGCTGTGCTTGGTCTCGTTCATCGGGCTGGACTCCCTGTTCGCGCCGCGCACACATCCGTCTCCATGGCGGCATTGTATTTGCCGCGACGCGCTGCCCGGTTGCATCGGGCTCGATGAGCCAAGGCGCGGTGTGTCCCGGACACGTTAGTTCCTTCGCCTTCCCAGATCTCCAACGCGGGCCGCTGGATTGCGATGTCGACTACTTTTTGTAAACTCATATTGCGTGACTCCATTTCCATTCCCGGATCTCCGGCAAGTCCTGGCCGTGCTTGTGTATGTAATGCTTGTGCTCGATGAGCTTGTCCTGCATCGCCTGCTTTAGGTACGCTCCTTTGGAGCCAAGATTCGGCAGCCGATCAATCACGTCTTGTACCAGGTGGAAACGGTCCAGATCGTTCTGGACCCTCATATCGAAGGCGGTTGTGATGGTGCCCTCTTCCTTGTAGCCGCGGACGTGGAGGTTGCGATTGGTTCGGCGGTAGGTCAGGCGGTGGACCAACCACGGGTATCCATGGAAACCAAAGATGATGTGCCTGTCTTTGGTGAAGAGCGAATCGTAATCCGCCTCGGTGAGACCGTGCGGGTGCTCGCTGCTGGACTGTAGCTTCATCAGATCGACAACATTGATCACGCGGATCTTCAGAGCGGGCAAATGCTCGCGCAGGATGGAAACGGCGGCCAGGATCTCTAGCGTTGGCGTGTCTCCGCAGCAGGCCATCACTACGTCCGGCGCGGCCGCGTCCTGGTCGTTGCTGGCCCATTGCCAGATGCCGATTCCTTCCGTGCAATGCACAACGGCGGCGTCCATGCTCAGCCATTGCGGCAAGGCGTGTTTGCCCGCGACAACCACGTTGACATAGTGCCGGCTGCGCAGGCAGTGATCGACGACCGATAGCAGACAATTGGCGTCAGGCGGCAGGTACACGCGGACGATGTCGGCCTTCTTGTTGATCACGTGGTCGATGAAACCAGGATCCTGGTGCGTGAAGCCGTTGTGGTCCTGCTGCCAAACGTGGGAGGCAAGCAGATAATTCAACGACGCAATGTTCCGGCGCCAGGGCAACTCCAGCGTCACCTTCAACCACTTCGCGTGCTGGCTGAACATGGAATCGACAATCCGAACGAAGGCCTCGTAACTATTGAACAAGCCGTGCCGTCCGGTCAGAAGGTATCCTTCCAGCCAGCCCTCGCACTGGTGCTCGCTTAGCATGGCATCCAGAACGCGTCCTGTGGGCGCAAGAAATTCATCGGTGCTTACTTCGCGGGCATCCCATTGGCGGTTCGTGACTTCAAAAACCGCACCCAGAAGATTCGAGAGTGTCTCATCGG
>JBDUEH010000307.1:0-3830 GCA_040002555.1 Gemmatimonadales bacterium
CGGCCACACTCGCGAGTCTGCCGAAAATCCACGAGGCGCAGCGAAAACTCGCGGACCCTCGTTTGACGACGGAAGCCGAACGTATGGCACTCGAGCGTGATGGAAAGGTCGTCGTTCTCGTGACATCGAGCATTCACTCGACCGAAGTTGGCGGAATTCTCACTCCGCTTACGCTGGCCTATCGCCTCGCTACATCCGAGGACCCGGAAGCGAAATCCATCCGCAGGAACACCGTCGTCATCCTGGTGCCGTCACTGAATCCGGATGGCGTTGACATCGTCGGCAACTGGTACCGCAGCTCGCTCGGCACACAATGGGAAGGCAGTCAGCCTCCGACCCTCTATCACTACTACACGGGACACGACAACAATCGCGACTGGTATGCTTTCACGCAGGTCGAGACCCAGATGGTCATCGACTCGCTCTACAGCCAGTGGCATCCGCAAATCGTCAACGACATCCACCAGCAGGGCTCGAACGGAACGCGAATCTTCATTCCGCCGTACATGGACCCGATTGAGCCGAACATCGATCCGATTTTGGCCGCGGGCGTCGCGCAGATGGGAAAGTCGATGACCTGGCGGCTGACGATGCAGGGACTAGTCGGTGTTGCGAATAACACATCGTACGACGCGTGGACTCCAGCTCGCGCGTACCAGCATTACCACGGCGCGATTCGCATTCTTACTGAAACGGCTAGTGCGTCTCTTGCCACTCCGATCACGGTGCCATTCGAATCACTGCGGGCCGGTTATAACGTCGATCCCAGAGTCACTGGCGTCGATTTTCTCACGCGCTGGCAGGGTGGCAAATGGACTATAGGCGACATCGTGAAGTATCAGCTCGCCGCATCCTGGGCGCTCATCGCGCAGGCGGCCGACGATCGGGCGCTTTGGCTCTCGAGCTACAGCAAGGTGGAAGAAAATTCCGTAGCGGGAAATACCGCTGCCGGACGGTCCGACTGGCCATCTACCATCGTAATTCCCGCTCAGCCTGCACGCGATACGGCAGTGAACTTCGCATTGCGGATTCTTCAGCGAGGTCAGGTGGAGGTTCGTCGTGCGCCAGCCGAGTTCAGCGCGAATGGCAAGATTTTTCCACCGGGCAGCTACGTGATCTCGACCGCCCAGCCCTACGGCGGATTCGCGAAAACGCTCCTCGAGAATCAACACTATCCGGACCTGCACGAATATCCCGGCGGTCCGCCGAAGCGTCCGTACGACGTCGTCGCGCACACGCTTCCACTGCTCCTCGGCTTCGATGTCGCGTTTCTCCCCAATCCGATTTCGGTGGCTACGACTCCCTTGCCTCGAGTGAGTGCGACTCCGTGGATCGCGAATGGGCTCACCAACAACAAGTCACGGCGAATCGCGATTTTTGCCAACGCTTCGCCGTCGATGGACGAAGGCTGGACTCGCTGGATATTCGATCAATACAAGATTCCCTTCACTACCATCTCCGCCCGTGACATCCGCGCCGGAAATCTCAACGCACGATTCGATGCGATCATCATTCCTGACCAGCAATCACGTGCGATCGCCAACGGGCCCAACGGCCAGTACCCCGATTCACTGAAGGGCGGGGTCGGCACGCCGGGCGCAACAGCACTCGGCGAATTCGTCGATGCGGGCGGAACTCTCGTCGCGTTCAACGATGCAAGCGATTACGCGATCGAAGCGCTTTCGCTCCCTGTGAAAGACGAGCTCGCCGGTGTGAGCTCGAGCGATTTCTACGCACCTGGGTCGATTCTTCGCGTCGTGCTCGACCGGACGAATCCGCTCACGGCCGGATACACCGCTCCCGAGCAGGCAGTCTGGTTCGAGGGGTCGCCCGCGTTCTCCATCATTGATCCCGCGCGCGCGACCGCCGTCGCGAGCTACCCCGCCTCCACGGTCGATCCTCTCATCTCGGGCTGGCTGCTTGGCGGAACCAAGCTCGCGGGCAAGGCGGCGATGGTGGACGTGAAGCGCGGGAAAGGACACGTGGTCCTGTTCGGCTTCAGGCCGCAGTATCGCGCGCAGACGATGGCGACATATCCACTGTTGTGGAATGCGCTTCTCAAATAGAAACGCGAACGAAAATTGAATCTGTAGAGCGTTTTCCGGGGTATTATGAGATAGCAACGGTCGCCGCATTTTTCCCCGGAACACAGCTCCTTGGCACAATTTCGAATTTTGGTAATCCTGAGACGCCTTCTGCCACTTGGCGTCTCATTTCGTCGCGATTTCAGGCGATGGATATTTGTGGGAGCAGGGCTTGAGCGAAGCGATGAGTTTCATGAACGGCGCGCGCAAGCCTTCGTTCGCGCCCTCGTGTCACTCGGCCCCACTTTCGTAAAGCTCGCGCAGGTTTTCGCGTCGAGGCCCGATGTAGTTCCGGAGCCGTACCTTTCCGCGCTCGGCACTCTGGTCGATCGAGTACCGATGGTCCCGTTCGAGAAGATCGAACGCGAGATCATCACAGCCTACGGCAAGCGACCGGAAGAGATGTTCGAGAGTTTCGACCGAGAGCCACTCGCCTCGGGTTCGCTTGGCCAGGTGTACCGCGCGCGATATGAGGGCCGAGATGTTGTTGTGAAGGTGCTGCGGCCTGGGGTCGAGGAGCTCGTCGCCAGCGATATCCACGCAGTGAGCCGAATTCTCGACATCATTTCCGCACGCTGGTCGAACTCACACTTGCGCGGGTTTCGCGTCGTTGTGGACGAGTTTTCCAGGCGTATCGGCGAAGAGATGGACTTCAACCAGGAAGCGACCAACGCGATTGCAATCGCCGATCGCTTCGCGACGAATCCCAACGTGCTGGTGCCAATGATCGAGACAGCGCTAACCCGTCAGCGCGTAATCGTCATGGAGTACATGGAGGGCACCAAGATCGACTCCCTCGCCGCGCTCGTGTCGTCCGGCGCCATGAATGGACAGCGCGTAGTCGAGTCGGTGGTCGAAGCGTACATACAGATGATGCTGGTGGACGGACTCTTCCACGCCGATCCGCACGCGGGCAATCTGCTCGTCACGGATGACGGGCGACTCGTGCTGCTCGATTTCGGGATGGTCGTTCGCGTCGAGCCGGAGATGCGCCGAACGCTGATTCGAACAGCTCTTGCGGCGGTCGGCCGGGATGCGGACGGCGTCATCCGCGGGTTCTATGAACTTGGAATCGTCGAGCCCGGTACGGACATGACCACCATCCATCGTCTCGTGGACGTTCTGCTCGGCATGGCGTTCGATGGTGTCGCATCGGCGGACATCGCCAATCGTATTCTGTCAGATCGCACGCTCGCCGACGACGTCATGCGCACGATGTATGAATGGCCGATCATCCTTCGTGGTGAGCTCGTCTACTTCGGACGCGCGGTCGCGCTCATCGAAGGCATCGGCGCGCGATACGTCCCAGGATTCAATCCAGTGGCGTTCGCCGCTCCGGTAATTCTCAGGCACCGGAGAGCGGTGCTCGCCGCAATGGGTGACGATGTGAGCTCGCGCGACACGCTTGGCGTGCTGCTCGGCACACTGGCCGGAGAGGTGACCAATGTCCTCGTGAAAGCTTCGCGCGAGATCGTGACCGTCGTCGCGAGTCAGCTCCCTGCACTATTGCGCCCGATATCCAGTCTTCTGGAATCTCTGTTCGCGCCGTTACCCCGCGAGCTGAACGGGAAGAATGAGCTCGAACACACTTCCGCTCTCGTCCGATTGCCGGAGTTCAACCCGTCCACCGTGTAGCTCCGCAATCTCTCTGGCGATCGCCAGACCGAGACCTGCACCCGCTCCGGTTTCTGATTCCTGATGTCCGCGAGCGCGATCGCCGCGATAGAATCGCTCGAAGATGTGCGC
>JBDUEH010000308.1:0-3826 GCA_040002555.1 Gemmatimonadales bacterium
CGGACCTTCAACACGTTCTGGCCGTAGCTCGTCTCATCGGCAAGCACATGACACGTGAGCTCGTCGTTGTAACGAAATCGACGGTTCCGGTCGGAACTGCGAAAAAAGTCGCCGCTGAAATCAGCAAAGAGGCGCGCTTTCCGTTCCACATGTGCAGCAATCCCGAGTTTCTGAAGGAAGGCGCTGCGGTGGACGATTTCATGAAGCCCGACCGCGTGGTTCTTGGCGTCGACAGCGAACACGCCCGCGCGATTATGACGGAGGTTTATGCTCCGTTCGTGCGCACGGGAAATCCGATCATCTTCATGGATATTGCGTCTGCGGAGATGACCAAGTACGCCGCGAACGGCATGCTCGCGACGCGGATCTCGTTCATGAACGAAGTCGCAAATCTTTGCGAGAAAGTCGGAGCGAACGTGGACATGGTTCGCCGCGGAATCGGAAGCGATTCCCGAATCGGACCCTCGTTCCTGTTTCCGGGTCCGGGCTACGGTGGCTCATGCTTTCCGAAAGATGTGAAGGCACTCGTTCGCACCGCTGCCGAAATCGGAATGGAAATGAAGGTCCTCGGCGCCGTCGAGGACGTGAACCAGGGGCAGAAACTTCGGCTCGGCGAGAAGCTTCGAGAGGCAGTCGGTGACGACCTTCGCGGAATGCACATCGCCGTCTGGGGATTGGCATTCAAGCCGCAGACCGACGACATGCGCGATGCTCCGTCGATCACACTGATCGAAGACGTTCTCGCGGCTGGTGCCACCGTTTGCGCTCACGATCCCGCGTCGATGGCGGAAGCGCGTCACAAGCTCGGCGACCGAGTCGCGTACGCCGAGACGAACTACGATGCCCTCGCCGGCGCCGACGCGCTTGTTGTGGTCACGGACTGGAACGAATACCGTCACCCGGATTTCGCCAGAGTGAAGGAGTGTCTCAATCGGCCGGTTATCGTGGATGGCAGAAACCTTTACGAACCAGACAAAATGCTGGAGCTCGGATTGAGCTATTACTCGATTGGGCGAGCGAATGTTGAACTCGCGTCGCCTGCGGGGGTAGCAGAATCCGTATGAGTCTGAAACGTGTCATGCTTGCATCAGCGCTGCTGTTTACCGCCTGCAAGCAACCTTTTAACGCGAACGCCTTCGCCAACACCGACGAGCTCTACAAAGTCGCAACCGCCGAGTTCAACGCAAAGCGGTGGGACAATGCTGCGCATGCGTTCGAGCGTCTAACGACGGAGTTGTCCCCGCGTGATCCACGGATTGCGTCGGCGTACTACTTCCTGGCGAAGTCCCAGGAAAAGATGGGCAGCAGTCTACTCGCGGCGAAGTCGTTTAGCCGTGTGTACGAGCTGCTTCCTCAGGATACGCTTGCTGACAACGCACTTCTTCTGTCGGGAATGGCTTACCAGCGGATGTGGCGCCGTCCAAATCTCGACGCGGAGTACGGTCAGGAAGCGCTGACTCAGTACCAGACATTCCTCGGCTTCTATCCAGATTCGCCGCTGATTCCTGCGGTGACGAAGCAGATGAGTCAACTCGACGAGTGGTTCGCCGAGAAGGACTACGGGACCGGCATCCACTATTTCAAGCGGAAAGCCTATGACTCCGCGATTATCTATTTCAAGGACGTCGTCAAGCTCCATCCCGCCGCGAAGATTACGCGGGAGTCGTACATGCGCCTTCACGAAGCGTATGCTGCGATCAACTATAAGGATGACGCCCGCGACCTCTGCGATACCATGCGGAAGACGTATCCCGCGGATCGTGAGGTAATGCGAATCTGTGGACCGGCGCCGCCGGCAGCCGCGGCCCCCGCTCCCCCTTCGAACTAGGCGTTGCGCCTCGGATTGTTTGGCGGGTCTTTCAATCCGCCTCACATCGGGCACCTTCTCGTAGCGGTTGACGCATTCGAGGCGCTGGGACTGGACAAGCTGATAATCATGCCAGCTTCTGCCAATCCGTTGAAGACGAGAAATGCGGGCGGACCAACTCCCGTTCAGCGTCTCGAGATGGCCAAACTCGCGTTTGCGAGTGACCAGAGGTTCGAGGTCAGCGACGTAGAAATCGGCCGTGGCGGGTTATCTTACACGGTTGATACTTTGGAAGAGCTGGCTGCGGAAAACGTGGGTGCAGAGCTCATTCTGATGCTTGGAATGGACTCGCTGGCAACGTTCACCAATTGGGTGCGGCCGGAACAGATACTGGTGCTGGCGCGACTGGCAGTTCTGACGAGATCGGGCGGAGCTAACGCGGGCGCGAAAGAAGGTTTGAAGTTGCCAGAAGGAGCGACACTTGTGACTACGAGACTAGTGGATGTCTCGTCTTCCGAGATTCGGCACCGACTGGCACATGGAAAATCGATCAAGGGATTCGTCGCGGAGTCTGTGGAGGACTACATACTGGCCGCGAAACTATATACGTCCTAGCTCTTGACTCGTCCTCTGACGGGCCAGGTCAGTGGAACGGAATGAGGAAACGGGAATGTTGAAAGGTGTGTTGACGAATGTCTTCGGGACGCGGCACGACCGCGAGAAGAAGCGCGTTCAGCCAATCGTCGATCAGATCAATGAGGAATACGAGCGCCTTCAGTCGATATCCGAAGAAGAGCTCCGCGGGCAGACCGAGAAATTCCGCGCGCGAATTCGCGAAGAGACGAGCGAGCTCGAGGCACGCGTTGCTGAGCTGAGGGAACAGAAGAAGGCGACTCCCGATGCTGCCGCGCGTGAAGAGATTGATCTCGAGCTTAGCGGGCCAGACGGGCAGGGTGGCGTTGAAGGCGAGCTGCGAGACACGATTGCTGAAGTGCTCGACGAGCTACTCCCCGAGGCGTTTGCGACGGTAAGAGAGGCCGCACGGCGGCTCCTGGGGACGACCGTGATGGTCACCGGTCGTGAGATGCAGTGGAACATGGTCCACTATGATGTGCAGCTGATGGGTGGTATTCAGCTTCATCTAGGACGCATTTCCGAAATGGCGACGGGAGAAGGAAAGACTCTCGTCGCGACGCTGCCTCTTTACCTGAACGCGCTGCCAGGAAAGGGTGCACACCTGATTACCGTCAACTCGTATCTCGCACGTCGCGATTCGGAGTGGATGGGTCATGTCTACCGGTATCTCGGGCTGACTGTCGGCTGTCTCGACGACACTGAGCCGGGAACTCCAGAGCGTCGTGCGATCTACGAATCAGACATCACGTACGGCACCAACAATGAGTTCGGCTTCGATTACCTGCGTGACAACATGGTCGTATCGAACGACCAGCGAGTTCAGCGCGGGCACGCATATGCGATCGTTGACGAAGTCGATTCGGTGCTCATCGATGAAGCTCGTACGCCGCTCATTATCTCGGGTCCGGTCGGCAACGAGTCCGACGGTGAGTATGCGCTGCACAACGCGAATGTGGAGCGGCTGGTCAAGCGACAGGGTGACCTGTCCAACGCACTGGTTGCAGAAGGTGAGCGAGCGTTCGAAGCCGGTGACATGGAGACGGCAGGTCTCAAGTTCTATCAGTCCCAGCTCGGTGCACCGAAAAACAAGCGCCTCCTCAAGGTCCTCAACGAGACGGGCGTGAAGCAGCTCATCCTCAAGAAGGAGCTGGAGCACCTCGCTGACCGAAAGCTTCCCGCCGCGAAGCAGATGTACCGCGACATGGAAGAGAACCTTCTCTATGTGCTGGACGAGAAAGGGCACACGGTCCACCTGACAGATCTCGGCGTCGATTTCATGTCACCGCAGGATCACGAAGCCTTCGTGATGCCCGACATCTCGCAGGAAGTCCACCGCATCGACCACGATGAGGACATGACGCCCGAGGAAAAACTCGCGGCGCG
>JBDUEH010000309.1:0-3816 GCA_040002555.1 Gemmatimonadales bacterium
CGGCCAATTGGGAGACCTGATTTCATTGCCGAGTAAATCTATCGAGATACTTTGGTGAGGCAATCGGGGGTTCTCCGCTGCGCCGGAAGGGGTCAGTCCGGATTAACCCGAATCCCGCGAAAGAGAATATTCCCCGCGCATCTCCCGAGCCGAAACGGCGGCGCGCTCGCCAGTTCGGGCCTCGTAGGCTGCGATAAAGTCGACCAATCGCCAGACTATGAAACCCGGGCGCGGCAATCCAATCATCGAAATCGCGCGCTCGATCGCGTCCGGCGATCCTTCGACTTCCACGAGGTCGTCCATTCTGGGATACCGCTCGAACCGAACGACCGCGCCGGCCAACGAGTATTGAAAGATCTCCCGCTCGATTTCCCGAATCACCTTGAAACCTAGATTTGAGAGCATTGTTGCGAGGGTGTCGGGATCCCCGATTCCCGTCGAGATCTCGTCGCGCACTTTATAGCCGTCTTCATAGCGGGTCTCGCCTTTCCAGTCGAGATGGCCTTCTCGCTTCCCTCCGCTCTCGTAAACGCGAAGACGCAGAACGTGATCGCGCTTGATCAGATCGTCATTTGACGAATCGTAGCGACGGTCGATGAGTTTTCCGCCGAACGATAGTTTGCCTCCCGCCCGCTCCACCTGCTTTCGCCGAGCGCTGAGATCATCGACTACACCCTTGAGCTCGACCTCACGCATTGAGAATTCGCTGCATTACAGCGTCGGTGTCGGCGAGGTTTTCAAAAACGGCGTATGCCCCGTGACTGCGCAGTTCCTCTTTTGAGTATCGTCCCGTCGCTACTCCAATTGCCCGTGCGCCGATTCCTTCGCCACACCGCATGTCCGCCGGAGTGTCACCGATGACGATCACACGATCGCCGGCGATCTCTTTGCCAAGCACCTCGCGTGCGCGCTGTTGAGCAACTGCGGGAAGCTCGGGACGCAGCTCGTGGTCAGATCCGAAAGCATTGACCTTGAAGCGGTCGATATCCAGTCCCGCGGCCTCCAGTTTCGCCCTTGCTCCGGCCGCGACGTTTCCGGTGAGCAGACCGAGAATGATGTCGTCCCTTTTGTCGAGCTCGTCGAGCAACTCGCGTACGCCGACGAATACGTGGACTTCACGTTCGCCAGACGCGAGCTCTTCGTGCAGGCCGCCAAGATATTCGTGAATCAGTTCCTCCATTTGCGCGTCGATCTGCTCATCCGTCAGACCAGCTAGACGCATCAAATCGCGGACGATCTGCCGGTCGGTCTTGCCGTCGTAGTGATACTCATTGCTTCCAGGTGATCCAAAGACGCGAATCAACGCGCGCTCCATCGCGATTCTTCCAATTCCACCACTTCTCAGCAACGTGCCATCTATATCGAAAAGGACAATTCTCATGCACGTGTCAGGAAAAGTCCGGTCATGATTGTCGCTGTTCCGACTCCTTGCCAGGCCGTCGGCGGTTCGCTCAAAAAAATCCATGCGACGGCGATTGCGATTACTGGCTGAAGGTTTCCATAGACGGCGGTGCGAGTCGCGCCAAGTACCCTCAGTCCCCGGTACCAAAACAGGTAAGCAACCCCCATCGAGATGATGCTCGCATAGAAAATCGCTCCCCATGCCGCGAATCCAACCCGGGACCAGTCCATGTGTATCAAAGCCGCTGGCGTCACCACAGCCAGAGGTACGCAACCGCCAAGCATCGTGAATCCCGATAGGTGCATAGTGTCGAGCCTGCGCGCATAAGGCTGCAGAAGAATCGTGAACGCCGTCCAGCAAAGCATTCCGCAGAACACAAGCAGCGTGCCAAAAAGTGTCGCAGTCCCCTGAGGGGACCGTGCGCTGCCGAACACAACCAGTACCACACCGGCGAGTGACAAGGCGATCCCGGCCAGAACGCGCTTGTGAACGTGCTCGACTCCGCCAAGTCTGCTGATAATCGCTATGAACGCGGGCGCAGCAGCGACGATTAGCGCC
Source organism: Gemmatimonadales bacterium (assembly GCA_040002555.1). GTDB lineage: Bacteria > Gemmatimonadota > Gemmatimonadetes > Gemmatimonadales > Gemmatimonadaceae > UBA4720. Next base: position 1,961 of record JBDUEH010000309.1, read on the forward strand.
GCATTCCCGACGTTCGTTCGGGAAATTCCTTCTACAAAAAGGATCTGATAAAGTCCGTTGCCCAGCATTCCGAGCGTCATCAGGCCAAGGATGTCCTTCTTGGCCGGCCAGGGCTTGCTGCGCGTGGCCGAGACGCCGAGGAGAACGACCGCGGCGAGAAAAACGCGAAGTCCGGTAAACGCGAGAGGTGAAAACACCGTCGTTGCAAATTTCACGACGCTGAAATTCACACCCCAGATCAGAGCCATCAGGAGGAGGAGTGCGTCGGTCTTCCCGAATGCTTGTTTATGGCTCTGAGTCATCGGGCATAAACTAGCCGCTCACGGTTCACTCCTGCTACTTTCCGCAAATGCACATCTCTTTTGCCGTATTCGCCGATGGCGCCAATCTTTCCCAGGAGGGAAAGCTCAACGTACTCGGCGTATTTGACGCGCTTCATGTCGGTGGATTTCCGTCTCTGCATCCGCGCACCCATTTCGTCGTCCGGCTGAAAGGCAGCATGGAAGACGTCGGAGCTCACACGCTCACTTTCAGCTGGGTGAATCCCGCAGGCGAATCGTTGTGGTCTTCTGATGGGGAGCTGAACGTCGCGCCCGGGCCCAACCCATCGTTCGAGATGGATCTTCCGATCATTGCGGTGATCGACCTGCCTTTGAACATGGCGGGGTTGTACACGATGCAGGTTTCGCTCGACAAGACGCCGACCGCGGAAGTTCGGCTTCACGTCAGTGGTGCGCCGCCAGTAGTGCTGCCACAACCAGCGGGAATGTTCAGCTAGGGATCAGCCCGCACCAGCAAGAATTCTTCGCGCAAATCGAAAATTTCCGAGAAGGCCGCGGATGTACTCGTCCGGCCTGTCGAACGTCTCTATACAATGACCGCCGCGACCGATTGCGAGGTGAACGCAGCGATTCGGTGCGACCGTCAACGCGACATGGGTAATGTGTCCGTCTTCACGATCTGAAAAGAAGAGAAGATCGCCAGGAACAATCGCTTCAAGGCCACCCTCGATGTGAACGCCCTGAGTCGCTTGCTGCCACGCATCCCGAAGCAGCTTCACGCCATGCAGTGCGAAAACAGTTTGCACCATACCGGAGCAATCAGCGCCCCACGGGGTGATTCCTCCCCATTGATAGTAAGTGCCCTGAAAGAGGCCGGTTGCGGACGCGACGATCGCGTTCGCCTCGGCGGGAAAGACTTCGCGACGGCGAACCAGATCCAGCGCGCGGCCACCGTGACACCGCCCGCCTTGAAGCATCGCTCCCAAAGGAAGGTCGATCGTCACGCCGCGGTCGTCACGCATACTGCAGCCCATCGAAATCTCCTTCTCGGTCTCCCACCCCCATTCATTGCAACCGGAGCCCTCGGCGGTTTCACAAAAGCCTTCGTGAATCCAGCCCTCGTAGCCGTCGCCGCCACGAACCCTCATCCACTTCCCCTCTGTTTCGCGAATCTCGGCGCAATGACCATAGAGAACCTGGGTCTCCTGGACGCTCGCGGCTCTCGGCTCTCGAAAAACCGGGCCGACGGGGGTGCGGACGCGAACGAAGCGTGAGCTCAATGCTCTGGCCAGTCGATGAGTGGAATTCCCCGCGCGGGGGTCGGCGGCTCGTCTGATTCCTTCGCGGCGGCCGCGCAGGTGCGGCACTGAACGACTCCACGAAAGCTGCACATCACGCCAATGAGCGTACCGCAGCCAGTGCAAGGGTAACCTTCGGACGCGCGCTCCTCATTTCCGCACGCGCGGCACAACATCGCGTCCTTCTCGCGAAGCTCAGCCACTCAGAATCTCCACGTACGAAAGAAATCAAAGCCAAGCTGCCTCGGAGTCTGCTGTTGAATCTGCGGTGCGTTTC
>JBDUEH010000310.1:0-3805 GCA_040002555.1 Gemmatimonadales bacterium
TGCAATCTCTGCACAACGCGCCGGCCTGAACGCTGTGGTCGTCGAAGCCCAGGTAGTCGTGAGCACGATCACTCATTATCCGAGCTACGTGCGATTCTTCTCAACGGCGGAGAAGCTTTCGCTAGGGGGCGTTCCGTTCGTCGTTGCAACAGAGAAACCGTCAAGAAGAGACGCGCTCGCGTACTACCGCGCAATCGTGAAGCATTTCGGAGTCAACCTTCGCCAGTACGAACGAGTGACGTCGATCGAAAAATCAGGCGATGGTTTCGTCGTTCGCTCCATTCTGCGCAACGGCACCGTTCGCGAAGCGCGGGCAAAGGCAGTTGTCGTTGCCACTGGCTATTTCGGGTCGCCGAACTATCTCCGCGTTCCCGGAGAGGATCTACCGCACGTTGCGCACGAGTATCGCGAAGGACACGAAGCCTTCGACCAGGACGTCGTCGTTGTCGGCGGCGGTAACTCAGCTGCCGAAGCTGCGCTCGATCTATGGCGGTCGGGGGCGCGTGTGACACTCGTCCACTTCCTCCCGGATTTCGACAAGAAGATCAAGCCATGGGTGCTTCCGGATTTCGTGAATCGCGCAAAGGAAAATGCGATCGCGACAAAATGGGACAGCCGCGTGACGTCAATCGACTCTGACGGGGTGACAATCAGCGGTCCGAATGGAGAAGAAAAACTTCCCGCGTCGTTTGTCTACGTGATGACGGGGTTCGCGCCGAATGTCGGACTACTACGGGATGCCGGTGTTCCGATCGATCCGGTCACTGGGATCCCGCAGCACAATCCGGCGACACTCGAGACCTCCGTGCCCGGCATTTTCATCGCCGGCGTCGTCGTTGCGGGTTTTGATGCGAACAAGGTCTTTATCGAAAACGGGCGGTTTCATGGGGACAAGATCGTCGCTCGGCTTCTTGGTGCCAGCGAGCCGCCGGAGCCAAAGCTTAGTGCCGAACTCGACACATAGGGCTTAAAGTCTATCGCCTATAGCTAATGCTATTAGCTAACGACTGTCGGCTCACGCGTTCCCGCTCTTCACTCCGCCGACAGCATCTCAAATCGACGCTTTGACTAGTGCGCCCTTGCAAAATTGATGAAGGGCAGGAGGCGCGTGGCCTTCGGCTTGTTCCTAGCATAGTTGAGCAAGCCGATCTGAAGTCCGTCGAGGACGCGGGCCGAGTTGAATATTCCAATTGCGACGCCCTGCTGAATTCCGCGGACGTCATTGAACGCGCTGATGTTGAGCCCGTTCATCCTGCCGTATTTTGAAATTCTGAAGTAGGCAGGAGCCAGTACGACGCCGCGGACCTGTTCTGCGCCGACGGCACTCGCGATTGCGATGCCTTCGATGCGCGAAGCGCCGATTCCAACGCCGGCAATGCTCACCCACTTGAGAGTGCCACCGGTGCCAATGCCGATGCCCGCAACCTGGAGGCCCGTCGCGTCACCGCCGACGCCCATGCCAATTCCGCCGATAGTGACGCCTTTAACACTGCCGCCGACGCCAATGCCGATTCCGCCGACCGACAGTCCCACCATGTCGCCACCAACACCAGCGCCGATTCCGCCGAGTATAGCGCCCTTGGCATTTCCGCCGACTCCGACGCCGATTCCGCCGGCAGCGAGTCCGCGAAGATTCTGGCCCACGCCCATTCCGATTCCGCCGAGTGCTATGCCGTGAAGATCCTCGCCAACTCCCATCCCAATGCCGCCAATCGCGAGTCCTTCGATGTCGCGGCCAGCTCCGGCACCGATGCCGCCGATCGCTATGCCGCGAATGTCACGGCCGACTCCCATTCCGATGCCGCCAATCGCCAGGCCGACGATGTCTTCACCGGCGCCGAGGCCGATCCCACCGATGCCAACGCCGCGGATTGTTTCGTCGGCGGCTACACCAAAGATTCCGGCGCCCAGTCCCTCTATTCTTCGCGCACCGGTCAGCGGCAGACCGAGTGCGAGTCCGTTGACGAGTCCTCGGGGGTGCTCGTATGGCGCCCATATCGTGACGTTAGCTCCATCGACTCTGCGGAGCGCGCGGTCGCGGAAGTTGAGGCGCAAGCCGCTTACTCGCCGGGAGTCGCCGATGCTGAGACCGACGTCGTTTACGGTGAGATCCAGAGACTGCGCCTGGGCTAGCGGTGTGATTCCGGTGATCGAGAAGACACCAGCGACTGCTAGACTGACGAGGTTTTTTCTCATAGAGGACATAGGTCGGCGTGGAGATGCTGTTTAAGCCGACTACGCCCTGCTTTGCTCTATAGTTTCAGGCGAGCTACCTTCGTTTGGAGGTAGTCCCGCTCGGGGATGCTCATAGTTTTCCGAGCCGCTGACCGGAAGTGCATGATGGCCTCCGAGTAGTCTCCTGCCTTCTCGAGTAGGTGACCCCGAACGGCATCGATGCGGTAGTGACCTGCGATTCTGGGGTCTTTTTCCAGCTTCTCGATCATCTTCAATCCAGCCGCCGGTCCACTCACCATAGCGACAGCAATCGCTTTGTTGAGCGACACCATGGGGCTATCTGACACTTTCTCCAACAAACCATAAAGCAATGTGATTTGAGCCCAATCGGTGTCTTTAACCGTCCTGGCTTCGTCATGAACTGACGCGATCGCCGCCTGTAACTGATATGATCCCACCGCACCGCGAGCCAGGGCAGCCGACACAATCTCGACGCCTTCAGCGATAATCCCACGGTCCCACAGGGATCGATCCTGCTCGTCGAGGGGAATCAATTCTCCGAACTTCCCGGTCCTCGCAGCCCTTCGGGCGTCAGTCAACAGCATCAGGGCGAGCAAGCCCGAGACCTCACCATCCTCCGGCAACAGTGCTCGAACTGCCCGTGCGAGCCGGATGGCTTCGTTCGACAGATCGGTCCGGCTGAGCTGCGACCCCGCGCTGCTCGTGTAGCCCTCGCTGAAAATCAGATACAGCACATGGAGAACGGCATCGAGCCGACCTTCACGTTCGGCCTCGTCAGGCGTTGCAAATGGAATGTTCGACACTTTGACGCTCTGCTTCGCCCGGCTTATCCGCTGCGCCATCGTTGCTTCGGGAACCAGAAACGCGCTCGCGATCTCCGCCGTCGTCAATCCGCCGACCGCGCGAAGAGTCAGTGCGATCGCGGACGCATGAGTCAATGCGGGATGACAGCACATGAAGAGAAGGTTGAGCGTGTCGTCCAGCTCGATCCCCAGTTCAGCATCCGGCGGCGGGGTGAACGGCTCGTCCACCGACATCTCCGTTGCGACGATATCCTCACGACGCCGACGCGCGACTTCACTCCGGACGTGGTCGTTCAATCTCCGGATTGCCACTTGATACAGCCAACCACGGGGATTGGTCGGAATGCCGGCGCGCGGCCATTGTTCTGCCGCCGCTATCAACGCCTCCTGTACCGCGTCTTCAGCTGCCGCGAAATCACCGTGTCGCCTCGCGACGACGCCGAGCACCTGGGGCGCGAGGTCGCGCAGCAGGTGCAGGGCGTTGATGTCGATGCGGTCTTCGGTCACAATCCCGGTAACGGTCCCTGCATGATCTGCCGAACTTCGATTGGCATCAGGAGCGGGATTCCGCCGGGACCGGGCGCTGTTGATGCCCTCCCAGCCACTTCGTAAGCTCGCTCTGCGCTGTCGACTTCGATGATCCAGAATCCGGCGAGGAACTCCTTTGACTCCGGGAAGACTCCGTCGGTTGCGGGCGTTCCTTCCTTGGTCGCCTTCACCAACTTCGCGTTGCCCGGGGGCGTCAGCCCCTCTGCCGCTACAAATTCGCCGGCCTCGATGAGGTCTTTGTTGAAGCGGTGCATGAA
>JBDUEH010000311.1:0-3783 GCA_040002555.1 Gemmatimonadales bacterium
CGCTGGAGCTCCTTGAGCAGGGCCAGTCCGTCCAGCTTCGGCATTTTCAAATCGGCGAGGACAACCCCAAAATCATCGGCGCTAAGCTGGTCGAGCGCCTTCTTGCCGTCGGACGCAACTGCTACTTCGTAGCCCTCACCCGTGAGAATCGCGCTCAGCGCGTTCGTCATGGAGAGCTCGTCGTCGGCAATAAGGATCTTCGCTTTGTTCATTCTTGAGGGCTATTCGTGGCGTTCGACAGGAATCCGTAATATAACCGTAGACCCGGACCTCTCGACCCCGATTGCCCCGCGATCGGCGAGGGGCTGGAGGGCGGCGGACAGCCGCTCGGCGTCAGCACCACCGTTCAGGGAAATCTGCCCTGGCTCCCGCAACTCAAAAACAAGGCTTCCGTCCGGATTTAATGCTGCGACGACAAGGTTCAGCAGAGCAATTGCGGCTTCTGACAGGCGAATCGACTCCTCGGATTGTGCGATTGCCTGACTCATGAATGGCTCAGCGTCGTGCCCAGCTCCCTTAGCCATTGCTCGAACGACTTCCAGATTTACCACGAGACCGTTCAGGGCGTTCCGCGCCTCGTGACCAGCGGCGGCGGCAGCCAGACCGAGCGCAGTTTTGAGGTCTGCGCGGTAGATGGATTGAACTTCAGTCACTCAGGTCCGCGTCGTCCGGCGCCGCGGCAACGATCGCCATCCCCTCATGCGGCTGTACACGATGCTGCTTCACGATTTTGATCTTCTCGGCCACGATCGAAGTGGTATTTGGGATGCCGAGCTGTGTGAACAGAAATTCGAACTTCGAATCGTAGGCCGTGGCGAGCGTTGCTTTCGTCGCCTTGTCGAGGTCCCAGAATTTCTTTTTGAATGGTCCGAGCGCCTTCTTTCTCGTCTTGTAGACAAACTGTTCATCGGAATCTGTGGTCTTGCGCTCGTCCTTCGCGTTGACGTGGAGCCATTCGTAGATCTCTGACCTCAATGAATCAGGGATCCGATCGTAAAGCATCGTCTGGAAATTGGTCGCGAGGTGAATCTCCGCTGTTTCCGTTCGCGGAAAATGGTTGAACGCCGAGTCCGGGAGCGTCGATGCACCGTGCTGGACGGCACCGGCAAGCCCATACTTCTCGCGGGCCACGTCTGACAACAGTCGAAGCGTCTCGAGGTCGATCTGAACATCGGCGATCGTTCCGTCGGGAAGCACTACCCCGCCATGTGTGGTGCCCGACTGTACGCTGATCTTCGACAATCCTTCGACACCGGGCGCGCGCTGGGCGAGCGTCGCGTTGAAGCCATCCATGTAAGTGTGCAGCTCTTCGACCGTGCTGTTCTCGGTTCCTACTTCGCCGATCTCGCCGCCGAGTGAGATGTTGATTCCTTCGGGCTGGAGCTCGCGGACAAATTTGGCGAGACCGGCGGCCTGCTCGAAATTGACTCGCTGCTGCTCTTCGAGGTTCGGCTTCGACAGATCGACGAGCGTAGACGTATCGATGTCGATGTTGTAGAACCCAGCCGCGACTGCCTCGCGCGCAAGTTGCTTCACTCCGTTCACTTCGGTTTCAGCGTCGACCGCAAATTTCTTTGCGCTGATCTGGAAGTGATCTCCCTGAATGAACAGTGGTCCGCGCCAACCTTCGCGAAGGGCAGCCGCCATCATCACCGCTACATACTCGGAGGGGCGCTGGTCGGTGTACGCGATCTCTGACCGGGCAATCTCGAGTATAAATGCTCCCGCATCGAGCTTTAGTGCTGTACGGAATACTGCCCTGGCAGTGTCGTACGCCATTCCGCGAATGTTCATTGCCGGAACGGTGTACCCGCCCGTTTCTCCGCGACCGCGCGCAAGGTAGAGGTCGTGAATGGACGAAGGAATTACGCCGACTGCCTGCCCAATTTCCCAGATCAGCCAGCGCGCGTTGTCCTTTGAGTCCTGATCGCCGAACACTGCAGTATGGACGAGCGCGTCCATCTGTGCGGACGCAATTCCAGCCTCATCGTCGATCGTTACTTTGCCGTCCTCAACGGTCACGGCGCCTTTCATCAGATGCTCAAGCATAGTCGGTGAAACTCGCCGGGCTTCAGGGCAGTCGCAAGGGGTTCTTACTACGTGAACTACTTTCACCGCTGAAGGCGCTGAGGTAAACACCGAGGAGCGCTGAGGGCTTCGTCCCGACTCTTTACGATCTCTCCAAAGTGCGATTCATGGAATCAGAGTTAAACAAGTTGCGAAGCATCGTGTCAATGCAAGAGTCAATCACCTCAGCGCTCTCTGCTCTTTCAGCGTGCTCAGCTGTGAAAGTAGCACACGTTGTTTAGCGTGGTTGCTTTAACTCACACTGACCAGCGCGAATCCGGCTCGGGGAGCGATTCCCATTCTTTCTTCGCTTCGTCTGCGCCCGGCCGGCCAAGCTGCGCATATGCGAACTGCTTGCCGAGCTCGACTCCGGGCTGATTGAACGCATCGATGCCATAAAGCTGCCCCGCGTAAGCCGTTGCAAGCTCCAGCAACATCATCAGACCCCCAACATGCAAGGCATCGACCCTGTCGAGATGAATCGTGAGATTCGGGCGCCCGCGCTTTGCCAATGCGCCCGCAGTCGCACGCTGTTCGATGCCGATCAACTCAGAAAGCGAGTGTCCGCCAAGGTAGCCGAGCTCTTTAACGTCGTCGAAGCCGTGCGGTATCGTGACGTCGGCGCCGCGGTCGTTCACAGAGACGAACGACACGACCTTGTCCTTTGGTCCTTCCATGAAGAGCTGGACCTGACTGTGCTGGTCGGTGGCTCCCAGCGCAGCGAGCGGAGTCTGCCCTACCGAGCTTCCATCGGGCAGATGCTTTCCAAGACTCTCTGCCCATAGCTGAACGAACCATGCGGCAAAATCGCGCAATGGATCCGAATACGGCATGAACACGTTGATCGACTTCCCGTATTTCGTATCTGCCAGCCACTGCAGCGTTCCGTAAATGCCGGCGGGATTTTCCATAAGCTGGTCGCTCGTGCATCGTGCGACCATTTCTTCGGCGCCGCGAAGCAGTTCACCGACATCGATGCCGATCAGTGCAGCCGGAAGAGTGCCGACAGGCGTCAGCACACTGAACCTGCCCCCAACGCTGGGCGGGATGTCCAACGCTGGTACACGCAGCCGGGCGGCAAGTGGACGCAACGCACCTTGAGCTGGATCAGTAACGAAAACGAAATGCTCGCTCGGATCGAGCGACGCATCGAGAACACGCTGATGCAAGATGAGGAATTGCGACATCGTCTCTGCAGTTCCGCCGGACTTCGACGTGACGATGAAAAGCGTTCGCGACAGATCGAGACGCTCGAGCATCGCCGCTATCGTCTCGGGATCGACGTTATCGAGCACCTGAAGGCGCGGCATGCCGTTCCGCGCTTCCGGAGTGAGCATGTTCCAGGCGCTGGGCCGGAGCGCGGTACGAAGAGCGATCGGGCCGAGAGCTGAACCGCCAATTCCGAGAACCACGACGTCATCGAATTTTCCTTCGACAAGCGAGGCGTAGTTCACCGATTGGTCACGCAACGCCGCATCGCTGACGACGTCGGCAAAGCCAACACTGCCGTTTTGCCTCAGCGACGCGAAACCGGAAAATGCGGTGGTGAATGATGCGGCGGCGGCGGTCCAGTCAGCTTCGGAGATTCCTCCGGACTGTTCGCCGATCATGTTCGAGTAGTCGATGCGGATCGTCATTTAGTTTCTCAGTCGATGCGAACTGTGAGCCCGTCGAAAGCAGGCATTATACCGCGCGGCAGCTCGGCTTCGAGATCCG
>JBDUEH010000312.1:0-3777 GCA_040002555.1 Gemmatimonadales bacterium
GTTTGGCTGTCAGCAGTCAGCGGTCAGCCGTCGGCTGCCGTTAACTCATCCAGTTTGTGCCGTGCTCCTGATTCCATTTCGTCGTCATCTTCTTTGACCGCGTCCAGAACTCGATTGACCCACGACCAGTGATGTCTCCGACTCCAAATCGAGAGTCGCCCCATCCACCGAACGAGAACGGCTCGCGCGGCACCGGCACTCCGACGTTCACGCCTACCATGCCGGCACTGGCGTGCTCCATCACGTAGCGGGCAGTTCCCCCGTTCTCAGTGAACACCGATGCAGCATTCCCGTACGGCGATGCATTTTCAATTGCCAGCGCCGCGTCGAGGTCACGCGTGCGGATGATCACGATGACGGGCCCGAAGACTTCTTCCTGGGCGATGCGCATGTCAGGCGTTACGTGATCGATGATAGTTGGGCCGACGTAGTATCCGCCTTCTTTTCCTTCGACGACCGAGTTTCGGCCATCAACAAGAACCGTCGCGCCGGCCGCTTCTGCTTCGGTGATGAATTTTTCGATTCGCGCTTTCGATTCTGCGGAGATCACCGGACCGAGATTCTTACCTGGGACGACCGTCTTCGCGTGCTCGACCATACGCGCGATGATGTGATCGGTGTTCGACACTGCCACCATCACTGACGCAGCCATGCATCGTTGTCCCGCGCATCCCGACATCGACGCGACGACGTTCGATGACGTCATTTCGAGATCGGCATCGGGCATCACGATGAGGTGATTCTTCGCTCCGCCCAAGGCCAGAACTCTCTTCAGGTTTGCCGTTCCGCGGCGATACACGAGCTTGGCGATTTTCGTCGAGCCGACGAAGCTGATAGCCTCGATGCCAGAGTGATCGCAAATCGCTTCGACGACATCTTTTCCGCCGTGAACTACCTGGAACACACCTTCAGGCAGTCCTGCTTCCTTCAGCAACTCGGCGATCTTGTTCGCCGACAGCGGGACCATCTCCGACGGCTTGAGGATCATGCAGTTGCCGAGTGCAATCGCATTCGGAATGGTCCAGTTGGGGACCATGTTCGGGAAGTTGAACGGGGCGATCGACGCGACTACGCCAAGGGGGAATCGCTCGATGCGACACTCTACACCGCGGCTGACTTCAAGAACTTCGCCGCCGGTCATCTGGGGGAGGGAGCAAGCAAACTCAGTCAGCTCCATCGACTTGAGGACTTCCGCCTTGGCTTCGGCGTAGACTTTTCCGTTTTCCTCGGTGATCAGGGCGGTCAACTCTTCGATATCGCGCTCGAGGAGAGTCCGGTAGCGGTAGAAGATCTGGACGCGTTCCTTAATTGGCATCGCCGACCAGGCGGGGAACGCAGCCTGGGCGACCGCGACCGCTCGATCGACGTCCTCGCGCGACGAGAGCGGGACCTTCGAGAGAACTGAGCCGTCACTCGGGTTGAAAACGTCCAAATACTCATGTTCGCCTTCGACGAAATCGCCGGCAAGGTAGTTGCGGACTTCGGGGTATTTCATGTTGTCCTGCGGATAGTAGATCTGAATGCAAACTGGCATGTAAACCACTACACAGCAAGGGATTTGGCCGTTCGGCCGTGTTAGTTTTCCACGATGTCCGACAACCTCCAAGTCCGCATCGACGCCGCACTTTCCAGCGTCCGAAACAATCGCCTCGGCGTCAACATCCTTGAAGCGGGCATGGTCCGCGACATCGCGACCACGACGGATGGCAAAGTTCGGTTCAGCGTCCTGCTGTCCGCGGCCGATGACGCGACGATCGTCCGTGATGCGAGACAGGCTGTCGAGCAGCTCGACGGAGTAACCGAAGTAAGAGTGGACGTGAAGGACGCTGCGCAGCCGCAGGGAAGTGCAGTGAGCCCCGCTAAAACCAACGAGGCACTTCCACCGAAGCCGCAGGGAAAGCCTCGCTCACTTCCGGTGATGGGCCAAGACGCCCAATCGCAAAAAGCCGCAGTGCCCGCTCCGACACCGGTGAATTATCCGAACCTCGGAACCGTGATCGCGATCTCCAGCGGAAAAGGGGGCGTAGGCAAATCCACCGTCGCGACGAACATCGCGGTGGCTCTCGCAAAACAGGGTGCGCGCGTCGGGTTGATGGATGCGGATATCTACGGTCCCAACATCCCGCGGATGATGGGCGTTCAGTCTCCTCTTCAGGTTGACGAAAACGCCCGCATCATTCCGCTGGAGGCTCACGGTATCAAGCTCGTCAGCATCGGCTTTTTGATCGAACGCGATCAGCCTGCTATCTGGCGCGGGCCGATCATCATGAAGGTCATCACTCAGTTCCTTCGGGACGTGAACTGGGGACAGCTGGATTTCCTTCTCGTTGACATGCCCCCGGGCACGGGAGACGCACAGCTCTCGCTCGTTCAGGCGACCCATGTAACGGGAGCCGTCATCGTGACGACGCCCCAGGAGGTCGCCGCCGGCGACGCTCTACGCGGCGCGAAGATGTTCCAACGCGTCGATGTCCCCGTGATCGGCGTGATCGAGAACATGAGTTGGCTCGAATGTCCGCATTGCGGAAAACCGACGAAGATTTTCGGTGAAGGCGGCGGTCAGCGCCTGGCGGATGAGATTGGAGCTCCACTGCTCGCACAGATTCCCCTCTACCCGCAGGTCCTGACCGGTGGAGATGTGGGAATCCCGATTCTTATCGGCGAGCCCGACTCTGCGGCGGCGAAAGCCCTTGAGCGTGCCGCCGAGAAGATCGGCGGGGCCTATCAGAGAGCGTTAGGCTGACGGAGCGGCGGCGCGCTTGAAGTCACCGCGCCAGTAGGAAAGAAGAACCGCTCCGAAGCCAGCGGTCACCGCAATGAACGTCACGGCGGCCGAGAAGGATGCGAGCATCGCACCGATCAACGGGAGGCCGCTGAGAGCAGCCGTGACCAGCCAGAGCCCCATGTAGACTGCGCTGCCGGTCAGAAAAGCTCTCAGCATCCTGCCGTGCGGCGTGTCGTCGCGGCTCTTTCCGCCGCCGAGCGCGGCGCCAGTCATGGTGGCCGCAGCGATGAAGCCGAACATCGCGATTCCTGCTACGGCGAACATGAACGCCATGAGACCAAGCGGGATCAGAACAATACCTATGAGCGTCACAGCGAGAAGCGCAACGACCGCGATTGCTCCCGGAATGATCGCGACTTGTCCGAGCAGTCCTGTCAGAATGGATTTCCCGACTCCACCCTGCATGGTTTTGATGACGATCTCGAGCTTGTCGGGTCCGAACGCCATGAGCGCAAAGCCCACGAGTGTGACGATCAACAGCCAGCTGATGGCCATGCCGACTGAGCGCAGGGGCGTGTGACGCATCACGCGCATTGCGCGCATGTCACGCGTGCCCCGGAACTCACGAACCGTAGTGAAGCCACGGAAGTCCGAATCGCGGGCGATCGTTCTGACCCTTCCACCAACCGTGCCGCCTTCAAGTCGCACGGCGCCGCCAATTGCTGTTGCCTTACCGTTCACTCGTCCGCCCTTGTGAACGATTACGTCGCCGCCAATTGCGGTAGCGTTTCGTCCGACCGTTCCGTAGATGTCGAGATTGCCACCAAATGTCGCGACAGAGCGAGGCGTGGTCGTGCCAGCAGGAATCGTCTTGCCTTCGTAAGCCACGACCGACCCGCTATTGCCCTGTCCAGCCGAGATCGTGACGCTCTGGGCTCGACCGCCGCCAGGGATGAGAACAGCGGCAACGATGAAAAAGAACAGGGCTGGGCGACGCATGATCAGGCGGCCTTCCGGCTTGCGGATGCTGCGGCCCTGAGGCCGGCGGTGGC
>JBDUEH010000313.1:0-3734 GCA_040002555.1 Gemmatimonadales bacterium
CCTCTTCGGCAACAGCCCCGAGTTCTGGCTTAACGCGCAACGCGCGGTCGATCTTCGGGACGCTGCTCAGTCTATCAAGGACGAAGTCGCGCGTATCAAGCCACTGCGGGTTGCATAACGTCTAACGTCAACAGCTCGGCACTGACGGCTTTAGTAGTGGTATGGCGCCATCAGGAAATTGATTCGATCGTCAAACACGATGTATATGAGACGATGCTCTTCTGTAAGTCTCCGAGACCACGTACCTGGTCCCATCCCCTTAAACGGCTCCGGCTTTCCGGGTCGGGAAAACGCTTCTCTCAGTACCAGCTCGATCAGCTTGAGCGCCCTATCGCATACTCGTGGGTTTTGCTTTGCCCACCATCGCAAGTCCTCGAGACAATTCGGGTCGAGAATACAATCGCGCGCGAGCCTTTTGCTATGTGCGCGCTTCTCGTCGGGATCGAGTTGCAGCTCACTGCCAGATCCTGATGTTCCGCCCTTTGTGGAAGTCGCAGTGGCCGGAGATGCCGATGCGATCGTCACCGCAACGCGAGGCACTTCATTCCCGGTAGGGGACGGCTGTGCCGGTCGTTGTTCTTACTCCACGCCAACTGGTCGATCGGTTACGTCGTTAGGGAAGCGTCTGCTTGCGCCAGTCGCCAGGGACATAAGCTCTTTACACGCTCGGCCGTAACTCATAGCGTCGCGACAGACTGCGAATCAGGCCAGACGGATCGGACGTCCTTCCAGTAATCCGCTTGATGATCTCGCCGGATCGGTACCGCATTCCGTGGCGATGGATATTCTCGCGAAGCCACTCGCGAAATCCATCGAAATCGCCCTGGCCAAAAGCATCATCCAGCGTTCCCAGATCGCGGCCCGCAGCCTCGAAAATCTGAGCGGAATACACATTCCCCAGCGCGTACGTCGGAAAATATCCAATGAGCCCCTCAGCCCAATGTGAATCCTGAAGACACCCGGACCGATCGTCCGTAGGCGTCACTCCGAGGTAGCGCAGATACAACTCCGACCACGCCCCAGGCAGATCTGCCGCGACAAGATCACCCGACAGCAATGCGCGCTCGAGCTCGACGCGAATCAGGACGTGAATGTTATATGTGACTTCGTCTGCCTCGACACGAATCACGCCTGGCTCGACACGATTGATGATCTCCATGAATGTCTCGAGAGAAACATCGCGCAACCCACGATCAAACGTGTTCCGGAGCCGAGGATAGAAATACCGCCAAAAACCTGCGCTCCTGCCGACGAAGTTCTCCCACAGTCGCGACTGCGACTCGTGAAATGCAGCTGAGGCGGACTCGCCCATGGGGGTTCCGTAGTTAGCTGCGTCCAGACCCCCGTCGTAAAATGCGTGACCGAGCTCATGCAAAAGAGTAAAGATCCCACGCAGAAGATCATTCGTATAGAAACACAGCACGACGCGCACATCGCCAGGACCAATCTGGGTGCAGAACGGATTCCGACCAATGTCGAGACAGCCAGCGTCGAAGTCGAAACCAACCGCTTTCGCAATGTCCTCGGCAAACGACCGTTGGAGATCGACCGGAAACCGTTTTGTGCGAAGCGCTCGCGAAGGCAGACCCGCTTTGTCGCGATGAGCTTCGATCAGCGGAATCACACCGTCGCGGAGCTGTGCAAAAAGAGCGGTGAGCTGATCGCTGGTCATTCCTGGCTCGTAGTCATCCAGCAGAGCGTCGTAGCGATTCCCGTTGTGGCCGGACGCGTCGGCTTCCTCTCTCGCCATGGTGAATACTTTATCCAGCCACGGCGCCGCAGATTTGTAGTCGTTCTTCTTCCGGGCCTGCTCCCATGCTCTCGAGGCGAGAGCCGTAACACGCGCCGATTCCTCCACCAGCCTCCGCGGTATTCGGCACTCCTTGTCGTACCCTCGGCGAAGCTCCCTGACGTTTACAGCGGCGGGACTCTCCGATTCACTTACGAGCGATGAGGCTTCGACCGTACTGAGGAGTTCCTCGTAACGCGGATCAGTCGCGCGATCGTGAGTGATTCCAGCGATCAACGCCATCTGCTCGGCGCGATGTTTCATACCCTTGGGGGGCATGACGACTTCCTCGTCCCACTCGAGTAAATCATTGGCTGACGCCAGCACCGTCTCCTGGTGGGAGAGGCGGATGAGTTCCTCGTATGCCTGCTCAGGCTTCATTCTTATGAGATTGAAAGTCGTTGGTCAACGCGTAGAATATGCTGCATGTATACGCCAGCAGAAGAAAGCGGCCTCAGCGGCCAGCGGCTCTCCGCTCGAGTTCAGAATGCGATGGACAGCATTCCGCACGACGAGATGATCGAGCTCATACGCGCCATTCGCCGTGAGGCAAAAGAGCGTCATCTCGTGTATCAGCACGACGGCGTAGACCAAATCATCAGCCTGCTTCCTTCTCCCATAACACTTCGCCCCGATCAGCTCGGCTACACTCACTACGTCTCGCAAACGCTGCTCAACTGCATGAAGAGATTGCCCGACCTTTACTTTTCGTCGCCCGAAGTTCGGAATCTTCTCCGCGTTACTCCGGTTGAAGAGGAATGGCTTCGCGAGTGCTGGACGCCCGCGCACAAGGAAGCCAATCCGATGTTCAGCCGCTTCGATGTCGCGGTGGATTACTCGATACCCGAGTGGAAGGATTCCATCAAGTTCATGGAGCCGAACCTCACCGGTATTGGCGGCCTGCACATCTCTCCGACTTCGATGGAAGTCCTCGCAGATGTCGTGGTGCCGGCGCTGCTGGTTCAGGACCCAACGATCAGGCTCCAGCTCGCTGAAGACATTCGCGACCTGCTGCTGCAGGACTTGATGGAGCACCTCGATGCAATAGGTCGTCCGGATGGGACGATCGCGCTGGTTGATCCCAAGTACTCAATCGACGGCCCCGATGAAATGCAGGCCCTGATCGATTACTACCAAGAACGCTACGGGATCACGGTGCTGCACGCGGATGTGACGGAGCTTCAACTTCGCGGCGATGAAGTTTTCTACGGCGATGAGCGGGTCGATCTCGTATACCGAGACGCAAGCGTGCTCGACCTCGTTGAGCTTGCATCGGAAGGCGTGGATGTGGCCCCAATGCGCGCGCTGCTTAGACAGAATCGCGTAGTCTCGTCAATTGCTGCGGAGCTCGACCAGAAAAGCTGCTTTGAAGTGCTCACTGATCCAGTGCTCGCAGACCGTTTCCTCACCGAAGCGGAGCAACTCGTGATGCGCCGGCACGTGTTGTGGACGCGCATCTTATCTGATCGCAAGTCCACTGCTCCGGATGGCAGGCAAATAGACTTGCTCGAGTTTGCGAGGACGAACCGGGAAACTCTCGTTCTCAAGCCCAACCGATCTTATGGAGGCGAAGGTGTTGTCGTTGGGCCCGGGGTCGAACAGGGCGAGTGGGAATCAGCAATCGAGCGGGCACTGAAAGACCAGAGCGATCGGTGGGTGCTCCAGGAAACTGCGCAGATCCCGGTAAAGTCATTCCACCTTCTCGATGATGCCGGTGTGCTTCATGTCGAGCCATTCAACGTGGTGATGGGCATTGCGCCGAGTCACTATGGAGTTGCAATGCTCGTGCGTGCATCCCCGGGGCGGGTGGTCAACATTGCACAAGGCGGAGGGACGTGCGCGGTGATGGTGAGTGCTAAGGCGCTCCACACTGCAGCCTATCGCATGCCCCGATGATCACCTGCCCGGATCAAGTTCATGGTTTTGTCGAGTTACGCGGCACTGT
>JBDUEH010000314.1:0-3728 GCA_040002555.1 Gemmatimonadales bacterium
GATTGGCCGCATGAAACGCGGCAACGTCATCTTCGTCCTGCTCGGAAGCATCTTCGCGCTTGTCTGCCTCCAACTGGGCTTCTGGCAACTTGCGCGTCTATCCGAACGTAAAGCGCTGAATCTGGAGCTCTCCGCCCGCGCAACCACGGCTCCAGTTCCACTGTCAGAACTCCCCGCCGACACAGGAGCCGCACACTTCCGCCGCGTTCTTGTCAGCGGCGCATACGATTTCGATCACGAGATCTACGTCACGAATCGCACCCGAAACGGGTCGCCTGGCGTCCAGGTTATCACGCCTCTGCGAGTCGCGGGTAACGACACGGCAGTTCTCATCACTCGGGGTTGGGTCTACGCCCCGGACGGCATGACAATCGAACGAAAACGATGGAAAGAACCGGACACGCTTTCAGGTGAGGCGTTCGTCGTCTACTACGTCCATCAGGACGGAACCCCAAAGCTCGCCGGCCGTAACCGCTCCTACCGATGGCTGGATGAGAGGGCCTTATCTCAGGATTTCCCTTATCCCATTGCCTCGTACCATCTAATACTTATATCAGGAGGCGCAAAGGCTGGCCCGAATGTTCCACCACGCCTGGAAGTGCCGCCGCTCGACGAAGGGCCGCACCAGTCGTACGCGATTCAGTGGTTTTCCTTCGCAACCATCTCTATTATTGGAATGTTCCTCTTCGTGAGGCGGAAATGACGGACCAATCGCAGGCACTCGCCACCGAAAAGGAAGCGCGAGACGTTGCAGAGTCGGCGCGCGAAACCGAATGGGAACATCCCAGCTTCGCTCGCGAGATCTTTCTTGGCCGGTTCCGGCCTGATCTCATCTATCCGCATCCGCCCAACGACGACGCCGAAGAAGCACGCGCGAAGCCGTTCATGGACAAACTCAAGGCGCTGATCGACCGGGTCGACTCCGCCGAGATCGATCGGACCGGTGAGATTCCCGAGGAGCTCGTGCAGGAGCTGCGCGACATCGGCGCCTTCGGCATCAAGATTCCGAAAGAGTACGGTGGGCTTGGTCTCTCGCAGATGAGCTACATCCGTGCGATGGAACTGGTGACGTCGAAAGACGGATCGTTGGTCGCCCTTCTCTCTGCGAGTCAGTCGATCGGCGTGCCGCAGCCGCTCAAGCTTTTCGGCACCGACGAGCAGAAGAAAAAATTCTTCCCGCGACTTGCGAAAGGGGCCATCTCGGCGTTCGCCCTGACGGAAGTAGATGCCGGTTCCGATCCGGCGAATCTCCGCACGACGGCGACCCCAACCGAAGACGGCGAGCACTTCATCATCAACGGTGAAAAGCTGTGGTGCACAAACGGAACGCGGGCCGAGCTGTTTGTAGTGATGGCGCGCACTCCCGACAAGCAATCCAGGGGAAAGAACGCAAAGCAGATCACCGCATTCATCGTAGACGCGAGCATGCCTGGAGTCGAAGTCGTGCATCGTCTTCGGTTCATGGGGCTGAAAGCGATCGAGAATGGCGTGATCCGGTTCAACAACGTGAAGGTTCCACGAGAGAACATTCTCTGGGGTGAGGGGAAGGGACTCAAGCTCGCACTGATCACGCTCAATACCGGACGCCTGACTCTGCCGGCCGGATGCGCCGGAGCTGGTAAGGCGATGCTCCGCATCGTGAGAAAGTGGGCGATGGAGCGCGTTCAGTGGGGACAGCCAATCGGAAAGCACGAAGCGGTCGCGCAGATGATTGCACGTATGGCCGCGAACACGTTTGCCATGGAGGCAGTGGCCGAGTTGGCAACGGCGCTGTATGAGAAAGGCGGATACGACATTCGTCTCGAGGCCGCAATCGCGAAGATGTACAACTCCGAAGCGGGTTGGAAAATCATCGACGACACTCTCCAGATTCGTGGCGGGCGCGGCTACGAGACCGCGATTTCGCTTGCCAGTCGCGGTGAAGAGCCAATCGCGGTCGAGCGAGCGATGCGTGACTATCGCATCAACCTGATCTTCGAGGGTTCGTCAGAGATCATGCGGCTGTTTATCGCGCGTGAAGCCGTCGATCACCATTTCAAGCTCGCGTTCAACATCGTCAATCCTGAATCGACGCTGAAAGAGCGACTATCCGCGATGGCGAAATCGACGCCGTTCTATCTCACGTGGTATCCAACGCGATTCATCAGTGCCGGACGTCTCAAGACTTTCGGCGAGTTTGGAAAGCTTGCGACGCACATGCGGTACATCGAGCGAAACACGCGCCACCTGGGACGATCGATTTTTCATGCGATGGTGCGTTACGGACCGAAGCTCGAGAGAAAGCAGGCCGTGCTGTTCCGCGCCGTTGATATCGGTGCCGAATTGTTTGCGATGTCAGCGTCGTGCGTGCGCGCAATGATGCTCGCGAAGAAGGGGCAGCAGGAGGCGATCGCGTTGGCCGATACGTTTTGCCGCGAAGCGCGTCTGCGCATCGACGATCACTTCCGCAATCTCTTTGGACCGAATGACGAGAACCTCTACAAGCTTGCGATGTCGGTGTTGAAGGGCGACCATGCGTGGCTCGAGCATGGCATCGCAGCAGAGAATAGTGAAATGGGGATAGATCCGGCTGATGCTGTGCCGAAGTCTTCGTCGGTTCATGCTGAGCGTGGTGAGATGGCCGGGGCGCTCTAGAAGTTCGTTTCTTTCGTTCCCGCCGCCCTCTTTTGATTCGCTTACAAAAGGGGTGAAACGACTGTACGGATGTCACGGATCAGGGACGGAACTGCGGCAACATTCGCGGCATTCTTTCGCGCTTGTTTAGGGAGAAACTACGTGAGTTCGGTTGACCCAACCCCAATCCTTTTCCGTGGTGCCCGTCCCTGATCCGTGACATCCTTCCGATCCGTGTAACCCGCGGAGCGGGAGCCGGGATATAGAAATGGATTTTCCGAAAGCGGATTCAATGTCCTAGAGCAGAGTCCCCTTCAAAAAGAACAGGGCGACATAGAAGTAGATACTGAGACCAGTCACATCGACAAGCGTCGCAACGAACGGCGCCGAGGCACTCGCGGGATCGAAGCCAAGCCTTCGCAAAAGAAAAGGCAGCATCGACCCGGCAAACGATCCGAACGTCACGATACCGATCAGCGCCATCCCTACCGTTACCGCCAGAATGTGGTAGTGCGGGCCGTAATCGTAAATCCCAAGCCGCTGCCACAAGACGATTCGCGTAAACGCGATCATCCCGAGAATTGCACCTAGCACCAAGCCGGCTGGAATCTCCCGGATAGCAATTTTCCACCAGTCCTTAAGGCGAACTTCACCAAGCGCGAGAGCACGAATGATCAACGACGTCGCCTGCGAACCGGAGTTTCCTCCCGAGCTCATGATCAGAGGAATGAACAGCGTCAACACGATCGCCTTCTGAAGCTCGACGTTGAAATGCTGCATCGCAGTGGCCGTGAGCATTTCGCCGAGAAACAACGCAGATAGCCAACCGCCGCGTTTTCGAATCATCTTCCAGAAACCGATTTGCGTGTACGGCTCGTCCAGCGCTTCCATTCCACCGAATCGCTGCACGTCCTCTGTGTGCTCTTCCTGGAGTGCATCGATGACGTCATCGACCGTGACCACGCCAAGAATTCGGCGATGCTCATCCACTACCGGAAGCACCACCAGATCGTATTCCGACGTCAGGCGCGCAACCTCTGCGCGGTCCATGTCGGGCTGCACGGTAACGACTTCTTCCCACGCAACATCGCGAACCGTCGCGCCCTCGGGCGCCG
>JBDUEH010000315.1:0-3705 GCA_040002555.1 Gemmatimonadales bacterium
ATTGGAGGGGACCACGAACGGCTTGCCCCGGAAAAACTCCGCGCCGCAGCGCTCCCGCACGCACGACCGGCACGCCATTCACCAGCACATCGCGAATGCCCGTTGGTGGTAACGTCGGTTGCCGGTATGTGGCGCCGTCAATTACCGTCGAGGCGTCGAATACGACAACGTCAGCCGATGCTCCTGCCTGAAGGCGGCCTCTCTTAGCCATGCCTGGTACGCGATGCTCCACTCGTCGCGCTGGCTCGATTGTGATCTTTCGTAGCGCGTCCATCAACGTGAGCGTTTTGAGGTCGCGTGCGTAGCGCCCCAACACGCGTGCAAACGTTCCCGCCACGCGTGGATGCCCCATCGCGCCGTGAAGTATGCCATCGCTTGCAATCATCGTAAGCGAATCGGCGACCGCGTCCGTGACGACGCTTTCGGGGTTGTTGTACTCGACAATGAATCCACCAATCGCGCGATACCTGGCGAACGACTCTCGCGTCAGCTTTTCACCCGTCAAGGCCCATTCGAAACGCTCGAATTTCTTGTCCGACCATGTCTTCCAGTCGTCGGTGTCGGCCCCTTCGATCCTCGACATCGATGCCGTATACGGATACACCTCCGTCGTGATATCCAGTCCGCGCGCGCGCGCGCCGCGTACCAGCTCGAGACCACGTGGGGTGTCTTCGCCAAGGGAGCTCTGGATGTGCACGATGTGCGTCGGCGCACCAGTTGCCGCCGTCGCCGCGATGACCTCCTCGGTCTCGAGAAAGTACTGCGGTTCAGGAAGTCCGCGCATGTGAACGTGGACCGCGGCGCCATGATTCGCCGCGACGCGATACACTTCCAGAATTTCCCACGGCGTCGCTGCCGGCGTTAGTTCGATTATCATTCCAGCCGCAACAGCGCCGCGACGAAATCCACGATCGACTAGGGACACCATCTCGCGCAGCTCAGCCGCCGTCATCGCGCGAGATCTGGCTGCACCTGTTGGCGTGTCCGTTCCCGGATCATGCATCACACGCATGCGCACGTCGACATGCCCAACGCTCACACCGTGATTGATTATCGATTTGCCGGAGCGAACGTCATACCAGGCGTCGACATCGAGTGTACCACCTTCCAGCTCGAGAGCCGTAGTCGTGCCGTCAAGCACTTCGACGCGGTATCCTGCGGTATCCTGAGCGTGTTGATGCAGATCGATGAAACCAGGTGCGACCACCATTCCGCGCGCATCAATCGTGTCCCGGCCTTGCAACGATTGCGAGGTTACCGTTCGAATCATGCCGCCAGTTATTCCAACGTTCCGCAATGAATCAAGCCCTGACGCCGGATCCATGACGCGTCCGTTCACGATCACCATATCATATGTCTGCGCAGCCTCGCGCGATGATGCGGTGCAGCCAGTGAAGATTCCAGCGGCGCAAAGCAAAATGAACTTGTAGACAATCATTCTCAAAGGCTCCCAAGCGCACAGACCTGAGGGCTAACCGGCGGCTGGACATCGGCACGCGAACGAGTGTCCTGCAGCGTAGCTTGCAGTATGTCCCAGTCAACTTCCGAGGGAGAACGGTCCCACGGCACATCCACGATGCGGACAGTGCCGCTAGCTCTATGCTCGCGGTCTGAATCCCATGCTCGTTGGCCGGCGAGCCTCACCGCACCATATATCAGCAGCTCTTTCCACGGTGCGACACCTGTCTCCTTCATGACGATCGACATGAGATTGTCGGACTCCTCTCGGGTGCACGACTGCGTCCAGTACAGGTAATCGTGAATGATGGCCGCGGTGGAGTATTCGCCGTTTCGAGGAAGCAGTGGTTCGGCAACGTCCGGGACGCTTGCAAGGTCCGTCACAAAACCTGCGGGAACGATGAGAACGTGAGGGGTGTGGCCGAAACGGTAGACTAAATATCCCTGAAGCATCCATGTTCGCCCATCCCTGAACGGCTCGAACAGCGGGGCTGGCGAAATATCCAGAAGCGGCGGTCTTGATCTGAGGTCGACTCGACCGGACAGCGCGGCGGGCAAGGCCGGGTCGAGTTCCCTCCGAAGCTGGATCAGTTTTCGATAGAGCGTGTCCCGTCTCGCAAGCTCCGGCAGAAATCCAGCAACTCCTGCTGTATCCATCGCCGTCGAAAGCCGTTCAAGCTCGGCGACTCCCTTTTCCATGTCCGCACGGGCTCTGTAAAACATCTCGGCAACCTGTCTTTGTTCTTCAACAGCTGGATCGCGCAGCGTTCCGGCCGAGCGGCAGCTCACTGAAAGGCAAATCCATACAGCAAAAAAACGAGTCGCGCGGATCTGAGAGCTCAAATGGGCGCGGCCAATGAATACTTCGGACAATTTTCGCTTGCCCTGGCCGCCGCGTGCCAACGTCAACCGCCGGTTTGAGTGAGATAGAGCTTCTCGTGAGCGTAGTCCACCTCGACGCGAAAGTACTTGAGGACGTTGCCACCGAGTGACCCGATGATCGGCGCTGCCATCATGCCGCTCATATATCGCTCGAAGGTGCCCTCATGCTGCGACACTACGCCAAACTCTGCAATTTTGTTTGACCCCCACTGCGCGCCCGGTACGAACATGGTCTCGAGAGTCTGGCCACCGAGCATCGTGGCTTCGCCGAATGCGCCCGTGTGGCGCGGCCACTCCGCGTGCTGCGTGCCCCACGCTTTCAGCAGCACTTCCGACACCATAGTGAACGATGCCCCGGTATCGAGAAGCACCCCATATGTGGAGCCACTCACCGTGATCTCAGTACGCGGAAAGCCCGATCGTTTCGAGACGAGCATCGGCAGCTCGGTTCCCGCCGGCGAGAGAACGTTTGGCCGCGCAATCGTGAACGTTGCTTTCGGATAGTCGAACACCACGTGATACTTGGCGAGCACGTGACCTGGTACCATACCTTCCGCGCGACCCGGCGCTGCGTGTGGAAGGATATTGTCGGTGCCGATCACCACTGCTATGCGCTCGGGATTCAACGTTAGCGGCAGATTTCCAATGGAGACATCTGGCTGACTCGTTACGGCCCCGAACTCAGAGCCTTCCTCGTGCGTCGTTTTCCCCCATTTGAGGCCAAGTTCGCGAGCGAGGGGTTCGGCAATCAGAAAGCCGCCGCCACCGGTGTCGATTAGAAATCGCGCCTTCCTTGTCGACCCGTCCGTCTTGCGAAACGTGATCTCTATAAACGGCCGGTTGCCTTCGACAATCAGCGGGACGCTTGCCTGGTCCACTCGCTGCGCGCTGGCAGGCGATGACGTGGCTCCTGGTGCGACACTACACAAAGCGATGACAGCGAAGGCGAGCAACCGAATAGACCGGTGAGAAATCCGATCAATCCTTCGGTACTGGGACTTCACTGACAGGCGTGATCGTGCTCGTGCAGGTCCGGAAGCCAGGCCACAGAGGAAGAACACTGGCGTCTCCGCGTAGTTGTAAGTGGTGTTACGAATCTGGTCGGGACTTGACATGCTAGTCAATCGCCGACCGCGCCTTTGTACGGTACGACCGCGACAGACCTGTGCGTCAGCTTCAACTGCCGCGGCGCGCTGCCTCGATCGTAGCTATGTCGATCTTTTTCATTTGCATCATCGCATCGAACGCACGCTTGGCGGCAGCTTGATCGGGATCGGTGGTCGCTTGAATCAGGACGGTCGGCGTAATCTGCCAGGACAATCCCCATTTGTCTTTGCACCAGCCGCACATGCTCTCCTCGCCGCC
>JBDUEH010000316.1:0-3698 GCA_040002555.1 Gemmatimonadales bacterium
TCATCGACGACGTCGAAATCAACGAGGCCGAGCGTACCGATTCCGGCCGCCGCGAGATAGAGCGCCGCAGGTGAGCCGAGGCCTCCGGCGCCGATGAGCAAAACTCTCGAGTTTTTGAGTTTTTGCTGACCCGCTGGTCCGACCTGCGCGAGAACGAGATGTCTGCCGTATCGGCGAAGCTCGTCGTTCGACAGGTCGGTCTGGTTTTCGTTGGCGGGAGCCATAGTCTCAAAGATAAGTGACTGCCGTCTTCCGGAGTTCCCGGCTTCCTATTTCGCGGCGGCCGCCTTCTTAGACGATATGGTTTCGTAGGCAACGTCTTTGGGCGCGCCACCCTTCGGCCAATCTTTTTCCTTGCCGACGAAATCGGGGCGAGGCTGCGAGTTGATATACGATGCGACGTCGAACGCCTGCTGCGGAGTCAGTGCGCCGGGCCTGTCCTTCGGCATCAACTGATGAATGAAGCGTCCGGCGCTTTGAAGGCGAGCCATCCCCGCGCCGATGTTGTAGCTCTTCGGTCCCCAAAGCGGAGGAGCCGCCGCCGATCCAGTTCCATTCGCTCCATGGCAAACGACACAGTTCGCAGCAAACACAGCGCGTCCGCGTGTCGTGTCGGCCGGAAGCGTATCGAGAGCCGGGACGGCCTGGCCTTCCATCTCGCCGCCGACTGGGTAGCCGCGCGAGAGGAATGCGACATAGGCGACGATGTCGTGCATCTCGGCGCTATTTGCAGGCAGAGCTTTGCCGTTCATGCTGCGCGTGAAACAATCATTGATGCGGTCTTCGAGCAGATCGACCTTGCCGCTCCGTCCGCGGTATTGCGGAAAGCGTGCATAGGATCCAACGAGAGGCATCCCGCTCTTTTGAGTTCCGTCTGCGATGTGGCAATTCGCGCATGACAAGGACGCGCCTACAAAAGAAGGCAGACTGTCACGAGTACTGTGAATGAGCGCGCGTCCTCGGCGGACCGATGCAAGTGTTACTGCGTCGGTGATCTCACTTTCGGCAGGAACACGGAAAGGGGCTTTCGCCTTTACGCCGTCCTTGTGGCCATCGCCAGCCAGCGAGGCGACGCGCGAAGTGTCAGGCAAAGGAACGCGATCGGGAGAACACGCGCCAATCGTGAAAAGCAGAGTTAGAAGCGGGAACCGTCTATTGTTCAGCATCTCGGACCGTCGAAGAATCGAGTGATGCCGCTATGATGCTTGCGCGGCGCACTGATGCGCAAGCCTGCCCGCAGACCAAAAAGCGGAGATAGATTCGTGCCGAAGGCGAATCAGGGAAACTCATCGAGGAGCAATGAAGCTGGCTGCTACTCCAGGTACGATTCTCACAACGGAAGAGTGGACGACACTCGAGGCGCTCTGCACAGCGTTTCTGCCAGCCCTCGCCCCGGCGAAGGGTGACGATCCCGGTTTGTTCAATGCTGACTCGAGCTCCCGAAAGGTGGCTGCGCGAATCGCCGATACGCTCCACGTACTGGGCGACGGAGAACGGAGTCGGCTTCGACTCTTCCTGAAGCTCCTCAATCAACCGTTGCTGATCGCGATGCAGAGCGGGCGGCCGGCGAAGTTCAGCTCCCTGCCTTCTCGCGACGCCGAGCGTGTGCTGCTTTCGCTGGCGTCAAGCCGAATTCCCGATCTGCGGTCGGGGTTTCAGGCATTGCGGCGTCTCGCAACTTTCCATTTTTACGGAGCATACACCGGAGCCATTCCCGATCCTGTGTGGAACGCGATTGGGTATGCGCCGTCGATAAATCCGCCCCCCGCTGCCGCGGCCCTTCATGTGACACGAATCACGGCCGACACGAGTTTGGAATGCGATGCATGCGTGATCGGATCGGGCGCGGGCGGCGGAGTGATTGCTGCGAAGCTCGCGGAA
Source organism: Gemmatimonadales bacterium (assembly GCA_040002555.1). GTDB lineage: Bacteria > Gemmatimonadota > Gemmatimonadetes > Gemmatimonadales > Gemmatimonadaceae > UBA4720. The sequence continues at coordinate 1,882 of JBDUEH010000316.1, forward strand.
GCGGGAATGAAAGTCATCGTGCTCGAGGCGGGGAGCGATTGGCAAAGCACTGAATTCGACCAGAGGGAAGAACCTGGTACGCGCGAGTTGTATCTCGATCGCGGAACCACAGCTACACGCGACCTGTCGCTTTCACTGCTTGCCGGCGCGTCACTTGGCGGCGGAACGACAGTCAACTGGCAAACGTCCCTTCGAACGCCCGATTCAGTTCGCGCTCAATGGGCGGCGAGCTCGGGGTGCGATCACTTCACCGCCGATTCATTTACGCAATCGCTCGACGCCGTGTGTTCCCGGCTCTCAGTGAGTACCGCAGAAAGTGCGGTCAACGCCAACAACGCCTCTCTCAGGGACGGTTGTAACGCACTCGGCTACGACTGGTCCACGATTCCGCGAAACTCGATCGGCTGCGATATCGAACAGTGCGGGAACTGCGTCTACGGATGCCGTCATGGCGGAAAGCAGTCAACCGCGGCGACCTATCTTCATGACGCTCAGTCGCTCGGAAATACGCACGTCATTGCAAGATGCGGCGCCGACACAGTGATGATCGAGAACGGCCGAGTGACGGGGGTATCTGCCAGTGCGACCAATGATTCCGGGGTCCAGTTCACGGTAAGAGTGAGGGCGCGCATCGTCGTGGCCGCGTGCGGGTCGCTCTATACGCCGGCATTGTTGATGAGATCGGGCGTGCGACTTTCTCAGCTCGGCCGGAATCTTCACCTGCATCCGACGACCGGAGTCGGCGCTGTGTTTTCGCGCAGAATCGCGGCGTGGCACGGCCCCCCGCAGACCATCGTATGCAATCAGTTCGCGTCGCTTCGCGATGGCTACGGATTCAGGATTGAGACTGCACCGGCGCATCCCGGGCTTCTCGCCCTTGCTACACCGTGGACAGGCGCTCGAGCACATCGCATGCAGATGCAGACGAGCGCGAACAAGGCACTCCTCATCGTACTCGCACGTGATCGCTCGACAGGCACGGTGTCGATCGACCGAAACGGGCGGCCTTTGATCGATTATAAACCTGGCGACGGCGAAAAGGCGATGCTGCGCGAGGGGATGGCTCAGGCGTCGCGCATACTGCACGCTGCGGGCGCTGAGGGAATTCAGACGCTTCATACCACTCCGCTTTCAATGGGAATGACGGGTGATGAAGGTCAAAATCATTTCGCCGATATTGACGCTCTGTGCTCAGCGATCGCAAAGTCGCGCGTCGGCGACAATCACCTCGCGCTGTTCAGTGCGCACCAGATGGGTACGTGTAGAATGGGTCGGGACAAGTCGTCGGCGGTGTGCGATGCAAGCGGTGAAGTCTTTGGTGTGAGCGGCTTGTTCATCGGCGACGCGAGCGCATTTCCCGGATCGTCTGGTGTCAATCCGATGATTACGATCATGGCACTCGCGCATCATACAGCCTCAAGCATTGCCGGGGGTAACTCGGCGACGTAAAATCGCTTAGACACTCGAACAGGAGCGACAATTGGACGCGAAAAAGACCGAAAATCTGAAAATTCGAGTCTTCGGACTAACTGGAACCTTGGACCTCGATCTGGCGTAACTCTTTCCATGCCGTCTCAATCGAAGAACTCCTTGTCAGTAGAGATCGTCGCGTGCGCATTCATTTTCTTCGCCGCCACCGCGTCAGCACAGACGCCCACAGAGCGCGGAAAGTCGCTTATGGACGACGGCAAATACAACGAGGCCAAAGCCGTTCTCGAGACCGTTGGTCAGCGAGACGCGGTCGCCTCACTCTATCTCGGGCAAATCGCATTAGAGCAGAACGATCCGAAAAAGGGCGTTGACTGGCTCGAGCGCTC
>JBDUEH010000317.1:0-3698 GCA_040002555.1 Gemmatimonadales bacterium
AACGGGGCAATCGTCGTGCCATATATGAAACAGCTCAGGCGCCTCTTACCCTATTATAGCCCCTATCTGGGGCAACTCGTTACCGGGCTTGTACTTGTCGTTGTATCCACGGCGATAACGAGCGTAATTCCGTGGTTCCTGAGGCTTGGAATCGACGCGATCCGGGCTGATGAGCCGTTCCGGAGGACACTCATTCTCGCTGGCGACATTGTCGCAGTGGGAATATTCGCGGGGTTCCTGCGCTACGGAATGCGCGAAATCCTCAACGGCATCAGCCGCAAAATCGAGTACGACCTTCGGAACGACCTGTTCGTTCACCTCGAGAAACTCGACGCGTCGTATTTCGGCAGAACGCGCACCGGCGACATAATGGCGCGTCTCACCAACGACCTCGGTGCAGTTCGCATGGCCGCCGGTCCGGCGATCATGTACCTGATGAACACGATCGCGGGTGCATTGTTCGCGCTGTTTTTCATGCTACGCATCGATGCTCGCCTGACTCTGCTGGCGCTTCTGCCGATGATCGGACTGCCGGCGATTACCGCGTACCTAGGCAAAGCCATTCACAAGCGCTTCGAATCGGTGCAGGAGCACTTCTCGACTCTCACGACTCACGCGCAGGAAAATCTGTCTGGCACACGAATAGTTCGTGCGTATCGCCAGGAGAATGCCGAGATCGAGCGTTTTGGTTTGTTGAACGATGAGTATCTACGCCGCAACATCGCGCTCGCCAAGCTCTACGGGACGATGTTTCCGCTGTTCGCCTTGCTCGCTGGAATGGCTGCAGTTGTCGTCCTCGGAGTCGGCGGTACGCTCGCGCTGAACGGAAAGATCTCTGTCGGATCGTTTGTCGCATTCGGACTGTATCTGAATCTGCTGACGTGGCCGCTGATTGCACTCGGATGGGTGATCAATCTTTTTCAGCGCGGCAGCGCTTCGATGGCTCGGCTGACAGAGATTCTCGATGCGAAACCGGGTCTTGTCGAAGCTCCCGCAAACGAGCTCGTTCACCTTCCCGCAACGCCTGGTGGGCGATCGATCGAATTCCGGAATGTCGGATTTCATTTTCCATCGAACGTCGGCGATGAGCCACGCTGGGTCTTGAGAAACGTCAGCTTCACCGTTGCGGCGGGGTCAACTCTCGGCGTCGTTGGAGCGACAGGTAGTGGAAAGACAGCGCTGATTGACCTGATTCCGAGGCTCTACGACGCACAGGAAGGAGAAATTCTCATCGACGGAGTACCGATCAGAAAGCTGGGGCTTCACGAGCTCCGGAGCGCTATCGGGTTCGTCCCGCAGGAGAGCCTTCTCTTCAGTGACACGATTCTAACCAACCTTTCCTACGGTGCGACGGATTCGGAAGGAGTCGAGTGGGCAACGTCCACCGCACAACTAACCGACACTATCCAGGCGTTCCCGGGCGGAATGGAGACCATGCTGGGAGAAAGGGGCATCAATCTCTCCGGAGGCCAGAAACAGCGAGCATCGCTGGCTCGTGCGCTTGCCCGCCGGCCGTCGATTGTGCTGCTGGATGATGCGCTGAGCGCGGTAGACACGCATACTGAAGCAGAAATTCTGCGGGCGCTTCGCGATGCCCTTACATCGCGCACTGCCGTGATCGCCTCGCATCGTGTGAGCGCGATCCGTGACGCTTCATGGATCATTGTACTCGACGAGGGACGTATCGTTGAACAAGGCAGACACGACCAGCTCATGATAGCCGAAGGCCGTTACTGGTCGTTGCTCCGACGCCAGCAGCTTGTCGAGTCGATCGAAGAGCCGGATTCAGATCTCGCTATCGATCAGGGCGTCAATGTCTGATTCGAGTTACACGCGCGAGATCGCAACCGCCGGTGACATGGAGAGCCAGTTACGCCGGCTCGAAGATGACCTCAATGAAGCGCAACGTCTCATCGCTGACCTGCGCGATCGCGATGCGCTAAAGACCCAGTTTCTGTCGAACATATCGCACGACCTGAGAACTCCGCTCACTGCGATAATTACCCACGCTGAAATTCTGCGCGACGGAATTCTTGGCGAGGTGCATCCGAAGCAGAAGGAGAGCATCTCCGTCATCATCACCGGCGGGCGACAGCTGCTGGACATGATCGCGGAGATTCTCACGCACGCCAGACACTCCAGTGGCCCCCTCACACTCGTTGAGTCGGTTTTCTCAGTTCGCGAGGTGGTCGAGCAGGTTCTCGCGCTGAACGAGTCGCTCGTCGCAAAGAAGGGTTTGACTCTCGACAGAGAACTCGCCGATTCTCTTCCGATGGTGCGCGGCGATCGTGACAAGGTAATTCACGTTCTAACAAATCTTCTCGGCAATGCGTTCGAATTTACGCCGAGCGGCGGGAAGGTTTGGGTGAATGTCGGCCTGGAGCAATCCGGGGTGCATGACATGGTTCTCGTCGAGGTCGGCGATACGGGTCGCGGCATCGCGCCTGACCACCATGAACTCATTTTCCGCGAATTCGCTCAAGTCGATTCATCGGCCTCTCGCGCGCATCACGGCACGGGACTTGGATTGACTATTGCCCAACGATTCGTGGAGCTGAATGGTGGACGCATCTGGGTTGAAAGCGATCTCGGAACAGGGAGCAGATTCTTCTTCACTCTCCCCGCGGAGCGGGTCTAGCTTGAGCCCGCGCCTGCTGTTGGTCGAAGACAGTCCAATGATCAGCGGAGCGTTGAAAATTCTGCTCGAGAGCGGCGGGTTCGAGGTAACGCTCGCTCAGAGTGCGGCCGAGGCGGCTGCATGGGAAGGTCCCGAGCGCGCTGACGTGATGATTCTCGATCTTGGCCTGCCCGATGCCGACGGCCTCTCCGTGATCGCATCGCTCGCGGAACGGGGAATGAAACCGGGAACGACGTTCGCGATGACCGGACGCAACGACGCCGAGACCATCGAAAGGTGCAAGGCGGCTGGCTGCGATGACGTTCTCGTCAAGCCCGTTCCAGTTCAGCAGCTGCTACGAATAGTGACCGAAGCCGTAACGTGACCGAGAGACGCGACCAGCCACGGGCGGGTCCGTTTCTTCGATGGTATTACAGGTCCAAGTACTGGCTGTTCAGAAAAGAAAAAAGAATGCACGATGGGAAGCGCGGCCTGATCATGCTGCAGATCGACGCGCTCGCGTACTCGGACCTGCGTCGGGCGATCGAGCGCGGGTACTGCCCCACGATTGTCCGTCTCCTCAAGGAAGGCGACTACAACCTCCGCCGATGGTTTTGCGGATTGCCGTCAGCGACTCCGTACTGCCAGGCCGGAATTTTTCACGGCGAGAACGGCGGTATCCCGGCATTCCGGTTCTACGACAAGCCCGCACGAAGAATCATCACCTGCAACGCTCCTCATGGCGTACAATACATCCGCGACCGGATCACTTCCCCCGGGGCACTAGCAGGCGGATCGAGCTACGTGAACCTGCTCGACGGAGACGCACAGACCGTCGCCTTCACGGTCGCCACACGCGAAAAGATGTCGGTGTACCGGCGGCTCGGCGGAACGCGGATGGGATTGCTGATGTTGCTGCACCCAATCCGTTTCGTGCGGATGGCGGTGCAGAGCGTGCTCGAATATCTGCTCGAGGAGTGGGAGCGGCTTCGCGGTGAGATCGAAGGACGCGTAACTCACTCTGAAGGAATTTTTCCTTTCATTCGCATCCTCAGCAACGTCATCGTCCGCGAGCTTCAGA
>JBDUEH010000318.1:0-3698 GCA_040002555.1 Gemmatimonadales bacterium
TTCTCCAGCCAGCAGACGGGAGAAATATGTTGCTCCCCACACATCTCCGCACCCTGTAGGATCGCCGCCTTTGAGATCTCGTGTCGGCACTGCAGGGAGGAGCTCCGTGCGTACGGCTCCGGTGACAGGCCCAAGCTGGTGCCGCTTCAGATCTTCGAGCCTCTCAAACCCGGGCTCGGCGAAGTAAACAGCACCACGCGAGCCAAGCGTAACCAGCAGCAGCTTGACGCCGTTCGAGGTGGCAATCGCAGCCAATTCCAGCGGGTCGCCGGCCATCATCGACATCTCGTCCTCGTTCACCTGCACCACGTCAAAGCACCGAAACCACGCCGCTGCATTCGGCAGCGGCTGAAGCGTGCGCATGCCATCCGCCTGGAGAGCGAGAAAAATCGAGTGCATGTCGCAGTAGATGGGACCCTTGAAATGTGCACGAATCAGCTGCGCTGTCTCGAGATCGAGCTCGAATCCACTGATGAGGTTGATATAGAGCGCATCGAGATCGCCAAGCAACGGACTCAGCCCCAGCCAGCTCCAGGCCGGCACGCCACCACTCAGGCGTTCGCATCTGCGCTCGTCGCTCTGATAATGAAGGACGACGCGATTGTTAGGGTGAGGGACTTCAATCGGCGCGGCATCAGAAGCCGCGCGCTTGAAACCATGGAGAAAATCTCGCGCTTTTGGTGCCAGGTCATACCCTACTTTCACGATTGGGACGAACTCCCAGTCGTCGGGCAGGCCAGCTTCGAGTGCGCCGAGGGCGTATGTGATTCCGCCCCATTCTTCCACCGGTGCATCGCGGGGGTCCCGCCCGTGAATCACGTCCCACACAAAGCTCCCGATCACACCGACACGCTTGCGCGGAGCGAGTGACCGCTCTTTTTCGGACTCGTCGGGGCCGCTGCCGCCTGTCAGGGTTGATGGTCTATTCATTTGCACCACGCAGTATAAGCTTATGCAGCGGCAATGAAAAAATCGCGGGCTTGCGCTGCGAAAAAAATCAGTCAGGGCCGCGCGTTATTACAAAAATCAGGATGACAGGACACATGAAACCGATTTTCCGCTCGATACTGCTCACCAGCTCATTTTTCGCCGTCGCGTGCGCGAACAACCCGGCACCGGCCGTTGAGATCGCTCCAACGGGGAAGCCAACGCTCGTGGTGCAGGTACTCGTCGACCAACTTCGAGCGGACTTGCTCGATAAGTACGGTGATCTTTTCACCGGCGGCTTCAAACGCCTTCGCGACAACGGGCATTCGTACACGAATGCAACTCATGCACATGCTGTTACGGAGACGGCGGTCGGACACGCCACTCTTTCAACAGGCGTGTATCCCAGCCGACATGGGATAATCTCGAACCAGTGGTACGAGATGCGCGATGGAAAGTGGGTTCTCCTGTCGAACGTTGGAGATCCGAGTGTCAAGATCGTGGGACAGCCGTCGATTCCCGGCGTATCTCCGGCAAACCTCAAGCGCACCGGTTTCGCCGAATGGCTGGTTGCAGCAGATCCGCGATCGATCATCGCATCGGTGTCGGGGAAAGACCGAGGGGCGATTCAACCCGCGGCGCATGCAAAGGGCTATGTTTACTGGTTCGATGCAAGTGTCGGCCGGTTCGTCACCTCGACCTACTATCGCGACGCAGACCCGTCATGGGTGAGCGCCACCAACGATCGCCTCCAGCAGCGCTATCGATCAGACACGGTATGGGCGTCGCGAATCCCCAACTCCGCCCTCTCGCGTACCAATCGCGACACGATTGCCACCGAAGGCGATGGCGTACACACGTCCTTCCCGCACACGTTCGCCAACGAGGGCAGTCCTAACGCCTTCTGGTCGTGGTGGTCATCCACTCCAGATCTCGATCAGGGTACGCTCGAGATGGCCGAGTCGATGGTGACATCATTGGGTCTCGGAAAGGACGATGCGCCGGACTATCTGAATGTCTCTGCGTCCGCGACCGATCGGGTTGGACATGGGTTCGGCCCGAATAGCCGCGAACAGCTCGACAACCTCCTCCGTCTGGACAAGGAGCTCGGCGCGTTCCTCGATTTCCTCGACAAGACTGTGGGGAAGGGAAAGTGGACGGTTATGCTAACAGCGGATCACGGCGTGCTGGACAGTCCGGAAGACCTGCAAGCCCGCGGAGAATACGGGCACCGGGTGACTTTGGCCGAGCGGTCGAAGCTCGATTCGCTCCGAATTGTCGCCGACAGGTCATCAGATCCGAAAGCCGCCGCTGTCACACTTCGAGATGCGTTGAAGAAACTTCCGATCATCGGCGACGCATGGACTCACGATCAGCTCGATTCAGGTGCGCCGGCCGATTCGTTCGAAGTGTTGCAGCGACGCAATCGCTGGCCCGGGCGCGAGGAAGGGATGTTCAGCCGCGAGGGAGTGGAGGTTCGCTTCGCCCCCGGGGTGCTCTTCGGGCCACGCGGATCGAGTCATGGAACTCCCTATTTCTACGACCGACATGTGCCGATGATCTTCATGGGCCCCGGCATAGAGAAGGGACGAGATCCTTCTCACGCATCAACGATCGACTTCGCGCCGACCTATGCGAAAATGCTCGGGATTCCGTATCCGGGTGATCTCGATGGGAAACCGCTAACGGCTATTACAAGGCATTGATTCTAATCGGCGCACGACACACGTCAGCTCTTTGCCACAACTCCTCTCTTTAGAGATCGCCGAGCGTTTGCGCGCGGAATGTCGCCACAGCTCCGACCACGCCTGCCGATAACGGAAGAAGTCCCGGCAGTATCTGACAAGCATCGACCGAAGACTTAAAGGCTCTCCGACGCACCTCGGCCCGCATCGGATCGAACAAGAGATCGCCGGCCTGAGTCACCCCACCGGCCACGACGAAGACATCCGGATTCAGGATGTTGATCAAGTTCGAAATTCCTACGCCGAGGAAGTGAGCAGTATCTCTCACTACTTCCAATGCGATCGCGTCGCTGCGCTGCGCTGCCTCGAACACCGTCTGCGCTGTGATGCGTGAGACATCGCCATTGACCAGCGACGGGAGAATCGAACCCTCGGTTCCGTCGAGAAGCTCGCGTGCGCGCGTTGCGATTGCAGGGCCGGATGCGTAGGCCTCGAGGCAGCCGTAGTTGCCGCATTTGCAGCGGCGTCCGTTCGACTCGATTGTCGTATGTCCTATTTCCCCTGCCGCATCCGACGATCCGTGATACAATTTTCCGTCGAAGATCAGTCCGCCGCCGATGCCCGTACCGATCGTCATCGCGACGACATTTCGCGCGCCCTGTGCCGCGCCGCGCCACCACTCGCCGAGCGTCGCACAATTCGCATCGTTGTCCAAGGTGGCCGGTAGATTCACTCGCGCAGCAACTTCGTCGCGAAGCGGAAAATCCTTCCATCCCAGATTCGGCGAGACGATAACAACTCCACGCGACCGGTCAAGAGGCCCCGGGGCACCGATTCCAACACCGAGGAAATCGCTGCGTTCCGCGCCGGTTTCCTTTCGCGTTTGTTCAATCAGCTCTTCCACCAGCGCCGCGATTCGGCCGACTACAGCGTCCGCGCCCTCATCCGCGTTGGTGGTAACCGTTCTCGTTCCAATCTCGCGCGTTCCATCAACCGGCATCGCTCCGCCTGCGATGTTGGTTCCGCCGAGGTCGATGCCGACGATGTACTGCTCTCTTACGGTCAAGCAGAGCTCACTTGCGAGAG
>JBDUEH010000319.1:0-3695 GCA_040002555.1 Gemmatimonadales bacterium
ACTACGGTGGCATCGGCGGAACGATCGGTCACGAAATGTCTCATGGCTTCGACGACCAGGGTCGCCAGTTCGACTCAAAGGGAAACCTGAAGGACTGGTGGACGGCAGATGATGCGAAGAACTACACGAGCCGCGCGAAGATGGTGGAAGAGCAGTACAACGCCTACACGGTGCTCGACAGCGTTCACGTGAACGGCAAGCTCACGCTCGGTGAAAACCTCGCTGACGTCGTCGGCGTTTCCCTGGCCTACGATGCGCTCGAAAAGGCATTGGCCGGAAAGCCGCGGACGACGATCGACGGATTCACGCCGGAGCAGCGCTTCTTCATGGCTTACGCGCAGGCACGCCGCTCCAACATGCTGCCGCAGCAGGCACTCCTGCAGATTCGAACGGATCCGCATTCACCTGGACGCTATCGGGTGAACGGGCCTCTCTCCAACATGCCCGAGTTCGCAAAGGCATTCGGCTGTCAGGAAGGAGATCCGATGGTGCGGTCGGGCAGCATGCGCGCGAAAATCTGGTAGTCCGAGACTGACGAGGGAGTCTCGATGAGCGCACCCTCCGAAACCGCAGCGGGGACGATCAACTGTCCTCGTTGCGGCGGTGAGAACCCGGCCGACACAGTGTTCTGCGGCAATCCCGACTGCAAGAAGGCACTCGGTAATTTTCTTTTCGCGGCCGAGGAGATCGAAAGAGAGAGCAAGGTTCATGAGAAGGTTGCCGATCGCGTCGCGGACTTCATCGGCAATCCGTACTTCATCGTTATCCACGCCGTGTGGTTTCTCCTCTGGGTGGCGATCAACACCGGCCTTGTCACGATGTCGGCCCGCTTCGACGATTACCCGTTCGGACTTCTCGGAATCATCCTGTCGGTCGAGGCAATTTTCATCACCGGCTTCCTGCTCATCAGCCAGAACCGGCAGAGCTCCTTCGCCAACAAGCGAAGTGAACTGGACTATGAGGTAAATGTCCGCACATTTCGCGAGATTCAGAACGTGAAGAAGCTTCTGGCCTCGATGGAACGGAGAATCGAGCAAATCGAAGAATCTCTGCGGAAACGCTGATCGACCTCAATCTTTTTGAACGAGGCATGTAATGCCGCCATCGCCGAGAGTCTCGTGACAGAGGAGGGCATGACGCAAATTGAACTCATCGCCGACGAGCTCGACCGGTCGCTTCGCGGCCAGGCGTGGCACGGGTCGTCGCTTTGCGAGCTGCTCGAAGGCATCAGCGTCGGCGAAGCCATACAGCGTCCGATTCCTGCAGGCCACAACATCTGGGAGATAGTGCTGCACATCACTTCATGGGCGAACATCGCCGCTCGCCGGATTACGGGCGGAAAGGTTGCCCCATACGATGGCGAAGATTGGCCGCACGCGGGCGAGATGACGTCCGAGCGGTGGGTCGCAATCCAGGCCGCGCTTCGCCAAAGCCATGAGAATCTGCGCGAGGCCGTCCTCGCCCTGACCGACGAGCGGCTTGCGGAGAACGCTCCACAAAGCCAGAACTCAGTTGGCGTTCTTCTTCATGGTGTTGCGCAGCACGCCGCGTATCACGGGGGCCAAATCGCCCTTCTCAAGAAGGCAGTAGTCACCAAACACCGACGAGCCGCTATATGACAAGTACAAGTTTTCGCGCGATCCGCCCCGTTGAGGGCGAGTTTCTTCCCTATTACGGGCAGTATATCGACAAGGTCCCGGACGGTGACATCGTACAAAATTTGAAGTCTCAGGTGCCGGAAACGCTGGCGCTAATCGAGTCGCTTTCGGAAGCGGATGGCGACAAGCGGTACGCCCCAGATAAATGGAGCATCCGCGAGGTCATCGGTCACGTGATCGACGGAGAGAGAATTTTTGTCTACCGTGCTCTTCGGTTTGCGCGAGCGGATTCAACGCCGGTGCCTGGATTCGACGAGAATACATTCGCGAAGAACGCTCCATATGCACATGTGAGTCTCGCCGATATCGCGAGTGAGCTGCAACACGTTCGCGCCGCTACCGTCCATTTCTTCGCAAACCTTGAAGAGCAGGCATTCTCCCGGCGCGGAAGCGCCAACGGCGCAGAGATCAGCGTGCGCGCGCTCGCCTATGTCCTCGCGGGTCACGAAATCCATCACGTAGGTGTACTTCGCACCCGCTACCTGGACGCGTAGTCGTTTTCACAAAAAAAATCAAGAACTGAAATGAATCGCCGTTCGTTCGTCCAGCGCGCCACTATCACCGCTGCGGGTTTCGGAATTCTCCGCAACATCGAGGCATGCGCCCCTGGTGTCGCACCAATCGTCCTGCCGCCGGCGCCCACCCTGCTGCCGGGAACTTTCTCCGAGCTTCGGGACAGCTATTTCCTGTTCCATCTCGACAAGAATCCGGTGACCTCCACATACCTCGGCGGAGACGGATACAGTGCGACTCTCGCCGACGCGAATACCAGGTTCAGGGACTACCGGCAGTCATCAATCGAAGCCGAGGTGAGGCTCTATCGAGACCTTCTCGCATCGATTCAGCAAGTCGCGCCGGCAACGCTCACGACCCGTGAGCGCGCGGACCGCGAGCTGATGTCTGCGCAACTGGGTTTTCTGATTCACCAGAACGCGGAGCTGCGGTACTACCAGCGCGCCATCGATACGTACGTAGCTGAGCCGTTTCGCGGTGTTGACTGGCAGATCCAGCAAATGATCGAGCTCCCCGGCGGCTTGCTTGGAACGGAAGCCGATTGGCAGCAGGTCGTTTCGCGCAACATGGCTGTTCGCAACTACCTGGAGACAGCAAAAACAAACCTGCTTGCCGGTAAGAAAGCCGAAATCCTTCCTGACCGGCGCATGGTGCAACGCGACGGGATCGATGGCAGCAAGGCGAACGCCGAATACTTTCGCACTACGCTTCCAAAAAATGCGCAGCAGTTCATGGGCACTCGCCCCTTTGCAGTGACGATGAACGCGCAGATCCTCGGTTCAGGAATGGCAGCGGCTCTGGCATGGGACGAGTTTGGCGCTTTTCTGTCGCAGACATACGACCTTAACGAGACGACCGACCGCTACGCCGCAGGCGAGATGGAATACGAGTGGCGTGTACACAACGTACTCCGCGATCCGCGCACTACAGCCGAGTTGTATGAGTACGGTGCAGCGCAGGTAGCGCTTTACACAGCAAAAATCGTCGATGTCGCGCGAGAGTTCTCCGTCAACGCAAAGATGGGCCTGCCGTTCGGGACTGACGTCGACAATTACGCGAGCGTGAAGCGAGTGATGGATTTCCTCTCGAAAGACTCGCCGAAGAACGATGACCAGCTCTTCAAGTGGTATCGCGATGCGGGTTCGAGAGCGGTCGCCTATGGCCGCGAGCACAACCTCTTCGACATCCCGGCGACTTACCGACTCGATGTCGTCCAGACTCCCCCAGTTCTCCGAAGCACAATCGACGCGGCATACTACCCCGCCCCGCCTTTCAAGAAAGCTGGAGTTGGAAAGTTTTTTTTGACACCGACTGGCAACGATCCAGACGCTCTCAAGCTTAACAACTTCTCATCGGTTGCCGACACCGCCGTACATGAGGGTTTTCCCGGTCACGACTGGCACTTCCGCTACATGACCGAGCACGGTGCCGAGATCTCCAACATCCGCTGGCTCACACCCGGGGCGGTGGAAGATTCGTCGTCGATGTGGAGCGACTCGATGGCAACCGAAGGCTGGGGATTGT
>JBDUEH010000320.1:0-3688 GCA_040002555.1 Gemmatimonadales bacterium
GATGCGCCGATGATCTACCTGTTCTTCTACAAGGAGCTGTACGCAGTCCAACCGTGGATCAAGAATTTCGTAGTCCCGACTATCTTCACCGGCCAGCGATGGACCGACGTGACGATCAGTAGGCCGCAATGATGAATAGGTAGGCAGAACCATGTTCGCGTTCATCATCCGCCGACTGGCGCTTTCCATTCCGACTCTGCTTGGAGTGATGATCGTCGTGTTCCTCCTCCTTTATGTCGCCCCAGGCGATCCGGTCCAGGACATGGTCGGGGAGCGCGCAGACGCCGAGACAATCGCAAGGCTCAGAAAGGAACTGCACCTGGACGAGCCGGTGGCCAAACAATTCGCACTGTACGCCGGCGGCGTGCTACGCGGAAACCTCGGCAACTCCTACATTACGCAGCGGCCAATTATCAACGACATCAAGGAGCGTTTTCCAAAAACGCTCCTGCTCGCCGGAACAGCGATGCTCCTCGCGACAGTCATCGGCGTAACGATCGGAGTTTTCAGCGCACGCAATCCCGGCGGATGGTTCGACCGGCTCGCACTCGGATTCGCGTATCTGGGAATTTCGTTTCCAGTCTATTGGGTCGGACTGATCCTGATACTGGTATTCGCCGTGACGTTGAAGTGGCTGCCCCCTTCAGGTTATGGCGGAATCAAGTACCTGATTCTGCCCGCCTTTGCGCTGGGCTCGCGATCGATCGCGTTCCTTGCGCGCGTTACTCGTTCATCGATGCTCGAAGTGCTCGGTAGCGACTTCATCAGGACTGCTCGCGAGAAAGGCCTTCGCGAAGGAGTTGTGATCTTTCGTCATGCGCTCAGAAACGCACTGATCCCGATCATTACCGTGCTTGGGCTCGACTTCGGGTACTATCTCACCGGGTCGATTCTCACCGAAACAATCTTCTCGTGGCCGGGGATTGGACGATATGTAGTAAACGCGATCTCGCGGAGAGATCTGCCGGCCATCAATGGATCGGTTCTTTTTTTATCGGTGGTGTTCGTACTCGTGAATCTCATCACCGATCTAGCCTACGCCAAGGCAGATCCGCGGGTGGCTTACTCCTAGGGACCGTTTCTCTGCTCTCGGGAACTGAGACGTGAGAAATCTCTCGGGTTTGCACAAGCAGACCTGGAGTCGCAAATTGCGGAGGCTTTTTCCCCGGGAATCTCTTGCCGTACCATCCCGACCCGGTCGATACGTCAAACATCGTCCTCCCGCCCGACATTCTCGCACTCACCGAGCGACTCGCTCGAAACGCGCACGATGTGTGGGCGCGCCAGCGACTGCGCGACGGTTGGCGATTGGGCCCCCGGCGCGATGACGTGGCCAAGGAGCACCCATCTCTGGTTCCCTATGAGGAGCTCGATGACAGCGAGCAGGAGTACGACAGGCAGGTAGCGCTCGAGACACTCCGAACTGTCGTCGCGCTCGGCTATCGGATCGACGCGCCTTGACGAGGTCCGTTTCGGGCCTCGCTCTCAGCGACGATATGCACGACACGGCCGCCGATCTCGCGACCCTGGCGAAATGGCCTCCTTTGCACAATGCGCTTGTTCTCCTCGACGAAATTCTCGTGCCGACCTTTGACGCGGCGGACATGCGTGCGCTTAGAAGCCAGCGGCGTTACAGGTGGGTGATCCTTTTGACTGCCTCGGGCGGATCCGCCGCCGTGTTGTTCGCTCTGGCCCAGTTGACTTTGGAAAGACTTGGGCTGAGCGAAGCGGCCCTTTGGGCTGCCCGCGGCGAAGTGGCATCACTCGGCGCCACGGTACTGGCGGTCGTGCTGGGGTCACTCGTTGTCTGGCTCGAGCACTGGCTGATCGACAGGTTCCGCGCAGAACAACTACGATTGCTGAAATTCCGGGCGTTGCTTGACCCCCGGATATGGGGAGCGGACAAACAACGAGCGGCCTGGCGTGCGGACGTCGAGACGCAACACGACCGTCTCGCAGTGCTCGACAGAGTCGAACTGAAGCATCAGTCGGAGCGTGAAGCCGTTCCCCGGCTTGTCACCCGGGACGAGTGCCGGGAGATCACTCCGGACTCTTTGGACGCGCTGGTCAGATACTACCTGCGAAAGCGCGTGATCACGCAGCGTGATTACTTCGCAGCGGCTGCCTCGAGGGGAATTGCGTTCTTCGACCGCCCGAAGCTTCTGCCCGCCTTTTTTGGTTTCAGCGTTTTAATAGTTGCCGCGCACGTCGCGGTCGACTGGTGGCCCGCTGGGGCAAGCGTCTATGCGGAAAAAAGAGAAATTGCGAGCACGTTGCTCATCGCCGCCTCCGCAGCCCTTCCCGTCACCTGGGCCGGCATTCGCACTTGGCGTTCGGCCCGAGAATTCTCTCGGAACGTGGCGCGCTCAGCGGCACGTCGCGAAATGCTGAATGAGATGGCAGAGCGCCTCGAAGGGAAACGCGAAGTAGAACCATCGAACCTTCTTGGCGAGCTTCAGATCTGTGAGCTGGTGCTCGACTCTGATCAGCGCGAATGGCTGCGTCTCATGCGCGAGGTGGAGTGGTATGGCTGAGCTGATCGAGCGGGACGTTTTCATCAGTCACGAAAAAACGGACGGCGATGTCGCGCTCGAGCTCGCCGAGCTGCTGCGAGCAGCCGGCTACTCGACGTGGTGTTACGAAGAGGATAGTTCGGCGGGCGGGAGCTACCTCGTGCAGATCGATCGTGCGATCGAAGCCGCGCGCTCGATGGTAGTCATCGTTTCTCCGCATTCGCTTCGATCACCACACGTTCGCAACGAGATCGTGCGCGCATACGAGAGCCAGAAACACTTTATCCCGATTCGGCGTGGAATGGCGCATGAAGATGTGCTCAAAGCGCAAGACGCCCAGGATGATGAACGCCGCCGAGAATGGCGGATGGCTTTCGGAGCGGCGGTATCGGTGCCATGGAATGCAAGTGATCCTCAAAGCGTCGTCAACAAAGTGGCTGCGGGACTTCGCCAGGTAGGCTTGACGCCCACATCCGGACGGGCGTACGCGCCACCCCGCCAGCCTGCGGAACCTGTGCAGCGGACACCCGCCGCCAAGCCGTTCGATTCCCGCGAGGCCGGCGCTCGTTTCGTCGCGGATCTCGGACTGCCATCAGACATGCCGGCATTTCGATCAGCTCTTCAGACACCCGCAGCCCGAGTGCTTGCGGCTGGAATCGTCGGCGCGCTCGGCGCCCTCACTAACCTGCAGGCGCTCTTCAACACGATTGCTCCATCCGCAGGGGGCTTTGTCTATGTGATTATGCCCCTGACAAGGGCCGGGGACCTGGTGGCGGCGGCGGCTGGGCTGCTGCTCAGTGTTCGCCTATCGAGGGCGGCATGGCGTCTGTTTCAGGGAGACTTATCCGCTCAGTCGGAGGTGAGGAAAGTGACGACACTCGAGCTCGCGCTAATCGGTGTTTGGTTGTCGGCGAATGTGTTTCTCGCCTTCTTCGCGATTCCGCAAGGCGCTGAAACCATGAAAGGCCCGATGCTGTCGGGATTGATCCGCACGGCACTGACCGACGGCCTGCCTGTCGCGCTCGTTCGACACCTTTTCAAAAACTCGAGCCAGATCCCCGCCGCGCAACCGGTTTAGCTGACAGCTCGCCCTAGTCGTCCTTCTGCCCGAACACGGCCAGGTTCGACGAATGCCCGGGATTCACTTTCTTCTCGGGATAAATCCAGTGGAAAGC
>JBDUEH010000321.1:0-3684 GCA_040002555.1 Gemmatimonadales bacterium
TGACGAGCCCCCACGCGCCGCCATACAGCCCAACCGTAATCGTGTGCAGCAGGTACGGATGGCGAAAGAGGCTAATCAATCGCGATCCGGACGTTTGTTCACTAGCCTGCGCTCTCTCATCCACTGACTGAAGGTTGTCGTCTCGTCGTGTGAGAACAACTCCATACCGGCTCATCACCGACTCGGCTTCATCGATGCGGCCATGCTCGAGGAGAAACCGCGGCGACTCAGGTATCCACCGATTCAACAGCAGCATCAGCAACCCGGTCGGAAGCCCCGCAAACCACAGGATGCGCCACGTGTAACGCGGTTCGAGCAGCGCCGCGAGACCGCTCGCAATGAGATAGCCGCCGACTGTTCCCATTCCACCGTGAAGCACAACAAGCCAGCCACGTCGCTTGGCCGGCATCGATTCCGTCATGAGCGCGTAAACGATCGGAAGCATCCCGCCGGCCGAGATGCCCATGATGAAGCACATGATGAGGTTCCACCGATACGACGGCATGAACCCGCAAATGGACGTCGCCATGAACAGGATGGACGCAAGCAGTATCGACGCGCGCCTGCCAATTCGATCGGCGAGCACGCCCCACATCAGCGACCCGATTGTTGTTCCGGTCAGCGCAGTCAGCGGATACATCGCGACCATCGTTTTCGACAGGCCGTATTCCGCACGCATCCCGGGAACAATGAAGCCGAGTGTGGCGGGCTTCATGACATCGACAATTAGCGCGACTCCGAGAATGAACAACAATCCCCAGTGCTGACTCGTCAGATGTGCGCCGTCCATGGCATGGAAGTGGGCATCGCTCAGCTTGGCTTCAGCTCTCGCAGTATTTCGACCGAACGGAATCAGCCCGTACGCGGCGAGCATGAGCCCGCCGACGATCAGCAGCATGCCAGCGAGCATCAGTCCGGAGAGTGACATGTCGCGCATGCGGTAGCCCATCGACGCTGACGCAAAAAACGATGGCAGGTGGGACATCACACCGACTGCAACTGCTGCAGAACCCAGCCAGAATGCGGCGGGATGCTGAAACGTTATCCCGCTGAGAGTTCTCGACGGTGAGTCGGCCACTAGGCCAACTCTGGGGCGATGCGGTGACCCGTCACGGCATCTGCTTCGCCGCGATGTTCCTGAAACGGTACGAGTTGTTTGACCTCTCTGTATTTGGGTGAGTCGCCGTACTGGAGGCGACTATCCATTGCGGCGAGAACATCGAGGTTGACGGAGCGATCAGTGAGCCGGGTCTGCACCAGCAGAAGCTCCTGCTCCAAATGCGAATCAAGCTGAGCGGCCTTAAGAGCGATGGCGTTGTCCTCCGGATAGCTGTTGAATCCGGCAGGTAACGCGGAAATCCTGAACAGAGACAATCTCTGGCGCACAAGCGTCGAGAAAATGTTGGTGAAGTAGTCAGCTTTCGCCGGCTTGCGGAGACAGTTATCGGCCAGCCAGCTGGCGGCAGACCCGGTATATCCGGCGGTGATGACGCCTGCCGAATTGATCGGATCGACGAATGCTGCAGCGTCTCCGGCGAGGCACCATCCATCACCAGCGAGTTGCGTGGGTCGGTAGGCGAAGTCACGAATCGCTCTCACCGATCCCGGTCGCAACTCCGCTTCAGCAAGCAGATCGCCGATGATCGGGAGTTTTCGGCATTCTCTGTCGAACCGTATCTCGAGCTTTTCACCGCTGGCCTTGAACTCGGCCGCCTGCGACGGGGCGAGGACGAGGCCGATGCTCGTGTATTCCTTCTGAACGATGTGCCAGCACCAACCCCAGTCTCCCATGCCGAGTTGAATGGTTGTCGGGGGGATCTCTCTCCTCATGCTCCATGGGCAGATGAGGCCGCCCTGAGCGACGTAGCCCGAGTTGTTGTAATAGCCCCAGACGCTCATGAACCGCAGGTCGCGGTCGAACTCCCGGAAGCCGAGCTGGTTGGCGATGACCGCGCTCTGTCCGCTCGTGTCGATGACGTAGCGGCATTTGATGGAACCGCCGTCTCCGGAACTACGGTCTGTGTACGTGACAGTTTTCTCGTCGCCGGAAAGATCAACCTCGCGTGCGGCGACTTCCTCAAACGCGCTGACGCCGTGGCGCTGCGCAACACGGAGGAGAATTTCGTCGAACTCGTCGCGCTCTACGTGAAGTGACGGCTCTGAAAACCCGAAGTCGCGCAATGCGGTTTGGCGAATCACGCCTCGCCACACTGCGGTTCCGCCTGACTTCACGATGAATCCCGCTCGGCGGATGTCATCAGTCGCGCCCGCCTCGGCGATGTATTTCCAGATGTGCGGAAGGACGCTTTCCCCTACGGTGTTGCGGGGGTGGCGCACTTTGTCGAGTAATACCACGTCATAGCCTTTTTGCGCGAGCAGATTCGATGCGATACTGCCTGCCGGCCCGCCTCCAATAACGACGACGTCTGCATTTAACGGAATGCTATTCAACTTGTTGCCCTCGGCGGCTCAGTGGGACGACTCCTAAATAGAGGCGACGCTCGTGGATGTAACTCACTTATGGACTCGTGACGTGAAACGGTTCAGAGCCAGACCAATCATTGCACCCGCATTCACCAGAGAGCCTGATGTGCGGTCGACAGTGCCCGTTAAGCTTGTCTCGCCTCTACCAGCGAAGCGATATCCGGCAGAAAGTTGAGGTAGTCGGCATTCATCTCGTGCGGCTCGATCTGAACGCCGAAACGCTCTTCCAGGAACGCGATAAGCTTCACTGTTGCAATCGAGTCCAGCACACCTCCCGTGATGAGCGGCGTCGTGTCGTCAAGTGTATCCGGGCCCTCGCCTTCGAGAAATTCTTGGAGAATGTAGTCCTTGATGGTGGCTTTAACGTCCGTCTGCGCCGATTCCATAATCGTGGGTGTGGGTTGTGGGGATGGGTGCGAATTCAGAAGTTCTTTTGCGGTGTCCAGCGTAACTCCCTAAGCTGGGAATAGTCAACCATTTGTTCATTGCGACGGCCGGCTCGGGCCCGCCGAAATCGAGACGCTCATGACATTTGTCGAAGGCTCTGGTAGTCGACCTTATCCGTGGATGTCTTCGGAAGCGAATCGGGAAAGTTAAAGCGGTCAGGAATCATATAGGCAGGAAGCTGTTCGATGCAGAACCGCTTGATCTCGACGAGCGATGGGCGCTTTCCGTCGGACATTGCCATGAATGCCTTGATGAGAACACCATTCTCCTCATCGGGAACCGAGATCACGGCTGCTTCGACAACAAGCGGATGGCGATAAAGGGCGGCCTCGATCTCTCCGAGCTCGACCCGATAGCCTCGGCGCTTCACCATGCGGTCTCGGCGGCCGCCAAAAATAAAGCCTGTTTCGTTTGACCAGCGGACGACATCTCCCGTTCGATACCAGCTCGTGCCGGATGAATCGATGAAGAACGCATCGGCCGAACGCTCCGGAAGATTCCAGTAGGCACTCATGACCGACCCGCCGGAGATGAGAAGCTCTCCTTCTTCTCCGTTCGCTACTTCCGTGTCGTCATCGTCAACTACGAGCGTTTCATCGTCGGAGCATTTATAGCCGATCGGGAAAGGCTCTGTCCGATCCTCGGGAATTTCCTCGGGGATCTCGTAGTACGTGCAGACATTGGTCTCGGTTGGGCCATAGAGATTGTAGTACTTCGGGCGCGACCAGAGCCGCTTGGTGGTTCGCAGATGCT
>JBDUEH010000322.1:0-3683 GCA_040002555.1 Gemmatimonadales bacterium
GGACCAGTCTCAAACAGCAGGTCGTGATCATCGCGACTCTACTATATGGATACTGGTTCGCAATGACGCTGATCCCGCTCACCGGCACGTTGAACGGGGTGCCGGGGACGTACCTTGGCTACCATTTGCTGGATAGCCCAAGCGAGACTCTCGCCGCCCACCTGGACCGTGCCATCCTCGGAGTGAATCACATCTGGAGCGGAAGCCTGACTTACGATCCAGAAGGCCCGTTCTCAACTATTCCGGCGGTAGGCACCGCGATGCTCGGCGTAATCGCTGGAAGATGGATTTCGCAACCAAGACCGCTGATCGAGCGAATAGCTGGTTTGTTCGCGGTGGGGTGCCTGGCGATGGTGATCGGGATGATATGGCACTGGTCGTTCCCCATCAACAAGAATCTGTGGACAAGTTCGTATGTGGTGTTCACGGCCGGCATGGCCTGTGTGACGATCGCGACCATCATGTGGATCGTTGAAGAAATGGATGTCCGGTGGTGGATAAAGCCGTTCGTGATTTACGGAGTGAATCCGATCGTCGCGTTTGTGGGGTCTGGGGTGCTCGCGAGGATCATCTACACTCTCTGGAAGGTTGATTACAATGGGACGCCAACACCGATGGAGTCGGTGATCTACCAGTCGGTTTTTGCTCCGTTGATGGAACCGAAGAATGCTTCTTTGGCCATGGCGGGGTTCACTGTTGTCTTCTGGTTCGCGATACTGGCTGTTCTTTACCGACGAAAGATCTTCTTGAAGGTTTAGAGGGTCGAACAGCCGTTAACAGCGATAGTGGGATGGTAACGGCGGATAAATGGGATGACGACGGGAAGAACGGTCGGCACCATTTCGCATTCGATCGATCGTTGCTACGCGGTTTCAATTTTTTCGGTTGGAACACGGGTAAGACGTCATACAGAAAGGGGTGGCCAGCCGATATCCGGTTGACCACCCCCCTTTTTCCTGTTCCGTCGTCCTCAACGAAACTCAGTCGTTTCAGCAATCTCAGCGTTGAAAGCAGTTCCCGCCGTCATCCCCATATCCGCCGTTAACATCCCCTTATCGTTGTTAACGGTTGTTCCCGCTGTTGCGAAGTCTGGAGAGAGCCTGCCCAAGCGCCTGAATCTCTCGCCCGTAAGCAGCCCAATCTCCCGAGCGCTGAGCCGCAATGGCACGATCGTAATGTACCTGCGCCTCGGCGATTGACGAGGTCGTAACCGGCGGCACGATCACAGGACGAGTCGTGGTGTCGCCCGCAGCGCGCGGCGTTGTCGCAGTCGAGTCTGACGACTGGGGAACGTTTCCGCCAAACAACCTAGCCAGTCCGGCTTCCAGCGTCTCAGCCATGACGACTTGCTGCTGATAAGCGACAACGACGCGCTTGAGCTCGGGAATCTTTCCGCCCTCCGCCCTCAGATAGATAGGTTGGACGTAGATCAGCGCCTCCTCAATTGGAATTACAAGCAACTCGCCACGAATGACTTCAGATCCGCGCTGATCCCAGAGCGTCAGCTCGCGCGAAATTTCGGTATCCTGATCGATACGGGCCGTGATTTGTCGTGGTCCGTAAACCAAGCTCTGCTTGGGGAAGCGATACACGCTAAGCTTTCCGTAGTTATCGCCATCGTTTCTCGCGATCATCCACGAAGCCAGATTGTCCTTGCCCTTCGGCGTGAACGGCGCCATGAAGATGTATTCAGCCTTCTTCTCATCGGGCAGTTTCATCACGATGTGGCGCATGAAACGCTGCCCGGCGTCGGACTGGTCACCAAGCGCCGGAGCCTGCCACTGGTCTTCGCGGTGATAGAAAGTCTCGGGCGCGTCCATGTGATACGTAGCGAAAAGGGCGGACTGGATTCGGAACAAGTCTGTCGGGTAGCGCAGGTGTTTGCGCAAATCGGCCGGCATCGACGCTCTCGGCTTGAAAATTCCGGGAAAAATCTTGCCGTATGTCTCGACGATTGGATCTGACGGATCAATCACGTATGCGTCGATCGATCCGTTGTAAGCGTCGATCACGACCTTGACGCTGTTCCGCATGTACGATGTGCCGTTGCCAATGCGCTGCGCGTACGGATAGCGATCGGTGGTCGTGTAGCCGTCCAACATCCACTTCAGCTCGCCATTGTCCGCGACGATGAGATAGGGATCCTCGTCGAACGTGAGAAACGGCAATGCAAGCCGAACGCGCTCATCGATCTCGCGATGATAGAGAACGCGGCTGTCGCTCGTGATGTCACCCGACAGAAGGATATTCAAGGCACCAAATTGCAATGCGAACATTGCGCGCCTGAAGAACGATCCGACGCGAACACCGCCCGACCCTGTGTAGCGGGTGGTGACGTTCTTTTCGCCAGACGGATAGTCGAACTCCGGCTGGTGGGTGTTCACGAAGACATAGTCCTTTGTAAGCTCGCCGAAGTAGAGCTGCGGACGCGTGACCTTGAGTGAAACGGTCGAGGCGGGCGGAAGATCTTTCACAAAAAGAACGGGAAGTCCTTCCGTCGTGACTTCGTTCACGGGCCCAAGCGTGAGGCCCATGCCGTGTGTGAACGTCAGATGCTGGTTGATGAACGCTTTCGTAGGCAACGATTCCGAGTTCAACTCGCGCGGCGAAAGCAGAACCTGCCGGTACCGGCCGTTGATCATGTACCGGTCGTCGTCGATCGATATGAAATCGTAGTACGTCCGTATTTCCTGGAGCTGGCCGAAAGTCTGGAGGAGCGGGTCGCGGTCCCACAGTCGGACGTTTTCGACGGTCGAGGCATTCGACCGAATGTCGTCGATTGACAGCTTCGCATCGCCGGTGAGATCGCTCATCTCGACCTTGTCGAGTCCCCAGGCTGCGCGTGTCGCCATGATGTGACTTTTTAATTGCGGCGCTTCGCGAGTGAGCTCAGTCGGTGCGACGACAAACCTTTGCATTCCCCATGGAAAGAGACCGCCGACAACAATTGAAACAGCGACGTAGGCGATAAACGACACGAACGTGAACCATACGATCTTGTGCCTGAGCCATCCGTAAATCACAAGCGCGGCGCCGAGCAAGGCAGTGAACGCGATGATGTGAAGGGCTGGATAGTTGGCGTGAAGATCGGTGTAACTGGCGCCGACCAGAGGCCCGGTGGTGCTGTAGAGCAACTCCGGCAATCTAACAAGCCAGATCTGAACTGCCGTGAGAAGAAGAAAGGCGACGAGGAGCGCTGCGATGTGGCGGTCAGCCGGTTGCTGGAGTCCGACCCGCTGCGGCGGAAATGTGACGCGACCGCGCAACAGATGAAGAAAGAGCGAGATGATCAGCGTAACGATTACAAGCCCGCGGGCCGTCCCAATGATAGTCGAGAGACCCGGCAGCACGAATACGTACCAACCGATGTCGCGCTGGAAAACAGGATCGACTGAGTTGAACGCGGTGTGGTGAAGCATCTGGAGCATGCTCATCCAGCTACCGGCCAACGACGTACCGAAGACCAGTGCAAACACAATTCCGAGCGGCTTTGCTGCTTTCGCGAGTCCGCCGGCGATGTCAACCGGCGGAAGCTCCGGGCTCATTCGCCAGAGAACCGGCTGCTTCGAAACTCCACCTGCGGCATACCTGCTATTGAAGCTGATGAAGAGATATGAGATGAGCGCGCCGACAACAAACAGACCGATTTTCGCAATCTGCTCGGTCGCGAAAACCGATTGAAA
>JBDUEH010000323.1:0-3666 GCA_040002555.1 Gemmatimonadales bacterium
CCATCGTCATCTTCTTGTCGGTGCCGGCAATCTGGCGCATGATGCGCTTGCCAACAGCAGTCGATCCGGTGAACGCAACCTTCGACGCAATGGGATGGCCCATCACCGCGCCGCCAGTCTCACCAGCGCCTGTCACAATATTCACGACGCCCGGTGGCAGCTCGGCCTCCATCAACAGCTCCGCAAACTTCATCGCGGTCACTGACGTCGTTTCAGCCGGCTTCAGCACGACCGTGTTCCCCATCGTCAACGCGGGCGCAATTTTCCACGCGAGCATCAGCAGCGGGAAATTCCACGGAATCACCTGACCAACAACGCCGAGCGGCTGCACATCCACGCCTGGGATCGCGTACTCGATCTTGTCAGCCCAACCAGCGTGATAGAAGAAATGCGCGGCAGCCATCGGAACGTCGAAATCCCTCGACTCCTTGATCGGCTTGCCCCCATCGATCGTCTCGGCCACCGCGAACTCGCGCGCCTTATCCTGAAGCAGTCGCGCTATTCTATACATGTACTTGCCGCGGTCCTTGCCGGACATTCTTCCCCACACGTTGTCGTACGCCTTCTTCGCGGCGACGTATGCTGCATCGACGTCCTCGAAATTCGCGAGCGCAATCCGCGACACAACCTTCTCGGTTGCGGGATTGATAGAATCGAAATACTTGCCTGATCTCGGAGCGACAAACTTTCCGCCGATGAACAGATCGTACTGTGGCTTGATCTTCGGATCCGCGGTTTCGGGTGCGGGGTCGAATTCCCACAGGTCGCCGAAGATCAATTGCGGGACGGAACCACGAGCGCCATTCATCGTCACTCGGGTTGACGACCGAGTGCGAGATTTTCCACTGTCGGTTTTTCGGATGACGGGCTTTGCCACCGGCTTCGTTGAAGACATTGCCTTTTCCTTTTCGATTTGTCGTATCGGCATCTTTCTTAATATTACGGGTGCCTGACCGACCCGCCACTTCTATTAGAGCGTCGCGCGACTAATCAGCGAGCCCCAATTGTCTCACCAGCGGCCAGTACCGCGCATCGTGCCGAATAGGGTCGAGGCGTGGATGCACACGCAGCGTCGTCAGTCCTGATGCGTGCTCCTCGACTGCAGTGTCCAGCCACCGGAAGGCATCATCGACGTCGCCGAGAGAGGCGTGGAGGGCTGCGATACCCCAGGCGGAAACCATCCCCGACGAGCGGGCCGCCGTCAGCTCAGTCAGAATCTTTCGCGCTTCCACATCGTTGCCCGATGCTGCCTCGATGTGTGCCAGGGCGAAAGATGTCGATGTGAGTTGAAGACCCGACAGTCGACGTCCTTCGTTCCACGCCTTGCGAGCGTCGTCAAACCTGCCTAATGCTTCGAACGCGCGCCCAAGGTCGAAGTGCGCCGCATCGAATCGCGAGTCTACTTCGATCGCAAGTCGATAGGCCAGGATAGACTTTTCGTACTCTCGCGCGAAGTAATAGCAGTCGGCCACCGTCGTGTGATGAAGCACCGTCAACGGATCGAGCGTAACAGCCTTCTGTGCCAGTGGCAGCGAGTCCGCGTGTTTCCCGAGCGAGATATGCGCGCGGGCAAGTAGGTTGTGGGCCATCGCGTGTCCGGGATTCAGCGTGAGCCCCTTGCGCAGTGACTCGATACCTTCGTGCAAATGTCCGGTGAAGACAAGAATGCACCCGAGTGAGGCGTGCGCATCTCCGAGCGACGGGTCGAGCGCTACTGCTCGCCTTGCCGCTGCGATCGAATCGGCCGCTGCTATCGCCGGAGGTGCCATTCCCCTCGCCGCCTGGATCATGTAGCAGTCCGCCAATCCGGACCACGCGAGTGCGAAGTCGGGGGCAAGCTCCAAGGCCCGCTTAGCGTGCCGCACACCCAGCTCTACTCCCTCGCGAGATCCTCCGGATGATGAATAGCGGCTTCTCAAAAACTCATCATACGCCTCGCGACTGATCTCCTGCGGAGTCGCCGAAAGATTGAGTGCCTCGGAAGGCGTGAGCTGCACAGCAATCGCCTTCACGACAGTCTCGGCAAGTTCAGATTGCAGAAGAAGAACGTCATCAATGTTTCGATCATAGCGGTCCGACCACAGTGTTTCTTCATCGCGCGCACGAACGAGTTGAACGTTCACTCTCACCCGATTTCCAATGAGCAGTGCCGAGCCTTCCAGCACGGCGTCGACGTTCAACTCGCGCGCAACCTCCGGAAGTGAAAGTGTCGTATCCCTGTATTTCATTGCAGAGGTACGCGATATGACGCGCAACGCCTTGATGCGGGAAAGATCAGAGATGATTGCTTCAGTCATGCCGCCAACGAAATATTCCTGCGCCGGGTCGTTCGATACGTTCCTCAATGGAAGGACCACAATTGCCTGAATGGCCGAACGTGACTCCTGCTGAATCTCGCCCGAAGTGCTTCCTTCGAGGACACGCCTCAGTTGCGCCGCAACCTTGGCAGCCGACGCCGGACGTTGGCTTGGATCCTTCCGGATGCAGTCTTCGATGATCCTGTCCAAATCGACGGGGATCTCGGGACGAAGCGATCGCGCCGATGGAGCCGCACTGTTTATGATTGCGAACATCAGTGCTTCAGGCCGTTCCTTGATGAACGGAAGACGACCGGTCGCCATCTCGAACAGCATCACGCCGAACGAATAGATATCGGCGCGGGCATCGTCTGCTTCTCCAAACAGCTGCTCTGGCGACATGTACGGTACCGAGCCGACAGCCATGCCTTCCTGGGTAATTCGCGGAACACCTTCCGCGCCCGAGAGGAACAGCGCGATTCCGAAATCGAGAATCTTTGGATGATCGTGTGCGCTGATGACGACGTTGGCAGGTTTCAGATCGCGATGGAGAAATCCTGAGTGATGCGCGCTGTCGAGCGCCTCAGCAATCGCGGCACCGTAACGAAGGACCATCTCGACGGGCAGGGGTCCCTGCGCAACTCGCGAAGCGAGTGATCCCCCGGGCACATATTCCATCACGAGAAAATCGCAGCCTTCTCGTGAGTCGAAATCGAGAATCGTCGCTACGCCGGGATGGGAAAGTCGCGACAGCACCAGCGCTTCGCGACGGAACCTCGCCCGCGATTCCTCGTCGCCCGCACGATGGAGCAGCTTGATTGCAACGTCTCGATCGAGATTCGCGTCGTGCGCTTTCCACACCTGCCCCATCCCGCCTTCACCGATCGGCTCGAGAAGGACGTAACGGCCAAGAGTGGCTCCTGCGTCGAATCTGATTGCCGCCGGGATTAGTAGCTCTCCGCCGCTTCACTGAAGTAGTACGGTGCCTGATACGCACCCGTCTTTTCCTTTTCGATTTGTCGCAACAGGTCGTTCAACAGCGAGCTCGCACCAAAGCGATACCTGCTCGAGTTCAGCCACGCATCGCCCAGGGTTTCCTTCACGGCCACGAGATAGTGGAGCGCCTGCTTCGCGTTCTTGATTCCGCCAGCCGGCTTCATCCCGATCGCGATGCCGGTGTCGAGATAGTAATCGCGAATCGCCTCGAGCATGACCTGTGTGTTCGCGAGCGTCGCCGAGCCCGATGCCTTGCCGGTGCTCGTCTTGATGAAGTCGCCTTCGCGAATCGCGCGCATCGCAAGAAACGACGCCGCGCGAATCTTGTCATAGCTCTCGAGCTCGGCCGTCTCGAGAATCACCTTGAGCGTTG
>JBDUEH010000324.1:0-3656 GCA_040002555.1 Gemmatimonadales bacterium
AGTACGCCGAGTCCGTTGATCATCGTCGTGTGTGAATCGGTGCCGACGAGCGAATCGGGGTACGCAGTCGATTCTCCATCGATGGTGTTAACGAATACTGCCTGCGCGAGATACTCGAGGTTGATCTGGTGGACGATTCCCGTGTCAGGTGGAACGACGCGGAAATTCTCGAGAGCATTCTGTCCCCATCGGAGGAACGCGTAGCGCTCCTGGTTACGTTCGAACTCGAGGTTCGCGTTGATGAGGAACGATGCGTCGGAGCCGTACTCATCGACCTGCACCGAATGGTCGATGACGAGATCGACGGGTTGGAGCGGATTGATCTTTTTTGGATTGCCGCCGAGCTTCGCGAGTGCGTCGCGCATCGCTGCGAGATCGACGACTGCGGGGACGCCGGTGAAATCCTGGAGGAGAACGCGTGCCGTGCGGAACGCGATTTCCTTTTCAACTTTGCCCTTCACATCCCAGCTTGCGAGCGTCTCGATGTCGTTCTTCTTGACGAATTTTCCGTCTTCGTTACGAAGAAGATTCTCGAGGAGGATCTTGAGACTGAATGGAAGGAATGCTGCTTTGCCGCCCGATGGGGTGGTGAGCGAGTCGAGGCGATAGATCGTGTACGACTTGCCCCCGGCCTCGAGCGTGGACCGGCTTCCGAAGGAATTCGGGTTAGTCATGGTGTCTTTCTCTGGAACAGGCCGCGCCGTGCGCTAGCCGGTTACTCTGAGCCACTGGCGCCCTGGGTTTTGGCGGGCGTCAGGCTGCCTTAAATGTAGCATGTCTGCGGGCGGGTGATGCAGCCCCATCGGCTTTGGAATGGCCCCGACGGGGGCGGCCGGATTCCTCGGATCACGACGCCTCGAGACGCTCCTCTCTCTCCTCAGGCGTTTTCGCATCCGACGACTGCGGCTGATTTTCCATCCCGTTCGAATTGGCCGGCTCAGCGCTGATTGCGTAGGTCGGACAGTGATGAACGAAGTCTCCATCAGCCGGAGACCAATGAACGACGGGAATCCTGGGCACCGCCTTGCCAGTCGCGTCCATCTCCATCAGCGACGGCGCAAGCGCAACACAAATGGTGCAACCGATGCACTTCTCGCGATCGACCGAAATCCGCATCGACCGCCGAGGAAAAATTCCCGTCTCGGCGCCGAGGCACTCGTTGAAATGTTCGAGAGCTTCCATCGCCGCACGATAACCTGCGTGGATTAGCTCTTCGGTATGACTGAAGCTGAACCAACCGATATGTGAAACCCTCGGGCGAATCAGGATCATCGGCGGGCCAGTCCACTGCTCGAGAGGTGAAAGTTGGAGGGCGTGCATCATGGTCGTCGCAGCGCGCATGTAGATCGCAGTGAAACCCTGATGCGCGATTTCTCTTTCCGTAACGAGGGAGCTGCTTCCCGTATCGACCGCGATCACCGCGTCCATTCCCTGCGACGCAACGCCGGTCGGAAGATTGTCCACCACACCCCCATCAACGCAGCTCCGGCCTCCTACATCTCCTGGTGGATAAAAACCCGGCAACGCGCATGATGCATAGACCGCATCGAGAACACTGACGTCCTGAAGTCCGGGCAATCCCCACACCACCGGAGATCCGCGCTGAAGATCCACCGTGTTCACGAGCAGTCGAATGTTGAGATCCTCGAATCGGGCGTCGCCGATGATCGAAGCGAGAACCTCGCGGAGTGGCGCGCCTTGATAAATCGACGGAGCGTGCGACCGCTCGATGAGCATCCCCATCCGGTCGAGGCGAAACAGATCGCGACGCCGGAGATTTTTCGCGTGCTCGGTCATGTCTTCAATGGGCATGCCCGCTGCCGCCGCCGCGCAGATCAGTGAGCCGATGCTCGTGCCTGCGAATACTGCGGGCGTGATTCCCTTTTCCTGCAACGCAGCAAGAACGCCGATGTGCGCAAACCCTTTCAGCCCGCCGCCCCCGAGGACGAGCGCGATTTTCCGGTCGGGAAGCGAAGGAGATGTGGCTCGTGGCTTTAGTTTGGGTTGCGGCATGATTCGAAATAATTGTTGGCGGGGAATGTGGCCGCCGGAACAAGGCGGGCACAACGGCTACCGGTAAGATCGAGCACCGCAGGTCGAGGCGTGCACCGCAGCTACCGGTAAGGGCGAGTAGTGCAGTTAATGGTTGGCCGTGTTGTGCCCGCTCCGACCTGCGTTGCCCGATCTTACCGGTAGCTGTCGTACCCGCCTTGGTTTTAGCTTCGTAGCAATGGAGATCATGTGACCGACAAATTGCTGGCTTATCGCAAAGAATTTCCGATACTCGAGAAGACAACCTATCTCGTGTCGAACTCACTCGGCCCGATGCCACGATCGGTGCCGGGCAAGCTGGCTGAGTACGCGCAGGATTGGGGCGACCTCGGCGTAAAGGCCTGGACCAAAGGCTGGTGGGAAAAACCGATCGACGTCGGGAATGAAATCGCGCCGCTGATAAATGCTGACGCGGGCGAAGTAGTGATGATGCCCAACGTGACCATCGCCCAATCAGCGGTTTTGTCGTCGATCGATTTCAGCGGCGAGCGCAACAAAATAGTGATGACGGATCTGGACTTCCCTTCGGTTCGTTATGCGTATCAGCAATTGGCGGCGAGGTTCGGGGCGCGAATCGTCAACGTCGAGTCTCACGACGGAATAAGCATCGACCAGGACGAGCTGCTCGACGCAATTGACGAGCAGACAAAACTCGTCGCGATTTCGCACGTGCTGTTCAAGTCGGCCTTCATTAATGATGCGAATGCAATCTGCGAGAAGGCGCACAAGATGGGCGCTTTGGTTTCGCTGGACGCGTTTCACTCCGTCGGCATCGTACCGGTCGACGTCAAGAGAAGCGGCGTCGATTTCCTCACCGGCGGCGTGCTCAAGTGGCTGTGCGGCGGCCCCGGTGGATGCTTCCTATATGTATCTCCGGCCATTCGCGACACGCTTGCTCCAGCACTAACAGGCTGGCAGGCCCACCAGCGGCCGTTCGCGTTCGAGACTGAGATGGAGTACGCCGACGGCGCGTTCCGTTGGCTCAACGGCACTCCGGTAATACCCGCGCTCTACGCGTCAGCCGAGGGAGCGAAGATCATTCGGCAAGCAGGGATGGACGCCATTCGCGAGAAGAGCATTCGCCAGACATCACGGCTGATCGATCTCGCAGATTCGCGCGGCTACAAGGTCTTCGCTCCACGCGACTCAAAGCAGAGAGGTGGGACGATCGCGTTCGACGTTCCACACGGGTACGAGGTCGCGCAGGTTCTCCTTTCGCGCGATATCCTCGTGGACTATCGGGTTGGCGCGGGGATTCGAGTTGCGCCCTACTTCTTCACGAAAGACGATGAGATCGAGACACTCGTCGCCGCGATCGATGAAGCACTCGAGACATCGGCTTGGGAAGAGTTTGCCGATAAAGTCTCGGTGGTCACCTAAAAAACGCTGACTGCTGACCGCTTGCTGCTGACTGGCAAGCAGGAACGACTAAACGGATTAATCAGAAGCCATCCGGCGGCGCTTTGGCTTCAGTCGTTGGGCTTCCTCGGCGCTTATAATGAGGGTCGTCAATAGGCCGGTGAGCATGCGCGAGATATCAACGAGCCGATTGCAATCTTCACGAAGCGAGCAAACTCGCGATCGCTGCTTTTAGCGCTTCCCTC
>JBDUEH010000325.1:0-3639 GCA_040002555.1 Gemmatimonadales bacterium
AAACGAGCGTGACGAACGGTACGACGAAGAGGACGATGTTCGACATGCTCAGCAGCGCTTTCGCGTCGCCGCCCGTGAACCTGATCATGCCTTCGGTGGCGAGCAGGAAGAAGACGAAATAGAACGCGAGCCATTTGCTGCGAACCACATCGCGCGTTTGTGGTTGCGCAACGCGCCAGATCGACTCGTTCGCCATGCCGACTGAAGTCATGCGGCCTTCCCGCGCATCATCAGCTCTGCGATAGCTCTCTCGAGATTCACCTGTCTGGTGTTCTTCTTGAGATCTTCGAGACTTCCGCTGAAGCGCACCTGTCCGTCGGCGAGAAAAATCACATCATCAGCGACTTCTTCGAGCTCCGCCATCACATGTGAAGTCACGATGAAGGTGCGGCCCATGGCGGTGTCGGCGAGAATGCGATCCTTGAGAGTGCTCGACGCGCGTGGATCCAGGCCGGCTGTTGGCTCGTCGAGGATCAACACACTCGGCGAGAAAAGAAAAGCCGCGACCGCATTCAGTTTCTGCTTTGTGCCCCCGGACAAATTTCGCAGTTGCTTGCCAAGCTCCTGCTCGAGATCGAATGCTTCGATCAGGCTTCTGTCGGGAGTCGTCACGTCAGACCGGAGTTTCTCCAGCATCGACAGCAGCTCCGCACCAGTGAGATTTCCCGGAAACCGCGCGATCTGGGGCATGTAGCCAATCTGACGACGATACGTCACGTCGCCGTTGACGACGGTCCCGTTCACCTTGATCGACCCCGCGTCGGCGCGAGTCAGCCCGAGTATCGTTTTGATAAGAGTAGTCTTGCCGGCAGCATTGGGTCCGACGAGCGCAGTCACTCGCCCTGACTGAAAAGTTGCGTCAACTCCCTGAAGAACGTTGAGCTGCCCGAAACGCTTTCGGAGGCCTGAGATGCGTATCACGCTCTTCTCCGCATCGACGGTCGCGGATCGACGAAGAGCTCGGGCGTCAGCGAAGGCATCGCTCTTTCCACAGCGTCGAGAACGGATACGAGCTGACTTCGGAGCATGATTATCGCCTGCGGTGCGCGCTCGACTAACACGGCAAAGAGCCGCACTGGCGGATACGGAACGTCACCGACCCCGTCACGATTCATGTCATATCCCCGATAAGCGTCCCAATAATTGTCGCTGAACGTCGTCGATGGGCTGTTGCTGTTCGTCGAGACATCGAACGTGTTACCGACGAAATCATTCGCCGAGAAGCGAGCTCCATCGGTGCTTCCTCCGACTTTTACAGCCCATCCGTTTCGCACAAAAACATTGTGCGTCGCGATGAGGTGATCAGCGCCGTCGGCCAGAAGCCCTGTCGTGTTCTCGCTGAACACGTTGCGCTCGACCTTGCTGTCTTCGATCTCCTTCAACAACAAACCGTAGGCGCTGCTTCCCCAGTTGTTCTCGAAGCGGTTGCCAATCATCTCCACGCGTCGAGTGTACATCACCGCTACTCCCGAGCCGTTGCGACGGAACGTGTTGCCGATGTAACGGCAATCATCGGAATACATGAAGTGCAGGCCGTAACGGAGATTCCCTTCACTTACGTTGTCCTTCACTTCGGTGCCGTGAACGAACTCGAAGTAGATCCCGTCGCGATAACCCGATACGATATTGTGTGAGATAGTGACGTTCGTTGACGTCCAGAGATGAATTCCATTCCCGGATGTGGCCTCGGTGGGGCCGCTTGCCGTCAAGACATTTCTTTCCACTCTGCAACCAGTTACGTGAGCCAGATAGATCCCGAAAAAACCGTCTTCGACTTTGTTGTTGGAGATGTCGCAGTTTCGTGCGTCGGTGACACGGATTGCAGCGAGATCCTTCATATCACTGTGCCCGACTCGCGCAACAGTGAATCCTCTTACTGTTACATCGTCGGCGAGTATGTGGAGCACGGCGTGAGACCGTTCTCCGTCGAGAACCGGCATGCCTTCGCCGATCATCCGCACCGGCTTGCGCACTTCAATCACCGGCTCGGCGTATCGGCCGGCCTTGACCAGCAACGTGCCGCCGGATTTCACTAGCGCGAGACCTCGTGATATGGATCGCACTGGTCCGCTCGGTGAGACGATCACGGTATCTGCGCCGATTGCGGCGGGTGGCGTGGTCACCTTCCCCGGCATGACCATGAAGAGCGCGGCCGCCATTGCTTCAACCGGGGCAATCAATGTCGAAGTCTTTCGTTCGCGGAGCCGAGGCCACACAAGGACAACAAACGCGAGTAGGAAACCAGCGGCCACAATCAATCCACCCGACGCCGGCCACGACGTCGCGGTGAAGTTCAGGAGCTGCTTGCTTCCAAGGAGCGGAGGTTGATAGGTCATCCCTGGAATTTTGATGATCGCGTCAGCGGCGAGGTTGTGCCCGTAGTCGTACGACCATTCCCAGAACTCGAACAAACCTGCCGCTCCGCCAGCCGCGACAAGGCCAACCCACGACCAGC
Organism: Gemmatimonadales bacterium; assembly: GCA_040002555.1. Lineage (GTDB taxonomy): Bacteria > Gemmatimonadota > Gemmatimonadetes > Gemmatimonadales > Gemmatimonadaceae > UBA4720. Next base: position 2,456 of record JBDUEH010000325.1, read on the forward strand.
TCGCCCACCGCCTTCCGTACAACGCGGCGAGCAAGCCAAGCACAACGAGTATCGCCAACGCAATCGGCATCACGTGCAGCACCGGAATAGCTTCGGGCACGATCGCTTTCATGCCAATGTAGTGATTCAGTCCGTTGATGTTATTCAGATCAGCGGGCTTCATTCCGGTGATGGTGTTGATACGGATCAGCATTCCCAGCCCTTCCGGATATTGGGGAGCAAGCAAGCTGATTCTCCACACCGGAAGCACGAACGCGGCGGCAAGCATGGTAGCGGACAACGCGATGAGCCACCTGGAGGCCTTGGACATCATCGCGCTGCCGCTCATGCCTGCTTCCTTCTTTTTTTTCATTGTCCTTAGCGTGGCGCAGATGGACGAGCGCCTGACTGCGCATTCAGCTGAGCCTTTGCCTTGGGGCTGGTGTTGGCAGTGAGCTGCACGTTCGATCCAGGCGCCGACACCCTGATATATCCCTGCATTTCCTGATGAAGCGCGGAGCAGAAATCAGTGCAGTAGAACGGATATACGCCTGGTGCTTTTGGAATCCAGCGCAGAGTGCGCGTCTCACCAGGGTTGAGAATCAACTCCGAGTTTTCCGCGCCCAGCACAGCAAAGCCATGCAGGATATCCCAATCCTGCTCGATGTTCGTGACGTGGAAGTACACTGTGTCTCCAACCATCACGCCTTCGAGATTATCCGGCGCGAAGTGACTGCGGATAGCAATCATCTTGATGTGAACGTTCTTGCCGCTTCTGGTGATTCCACCCTCGGCTTCGCTTCGCGTCACCATCGGCGCTTTGTTAGTGGCAAGCGAGAAGAATTTCACCGACTTCTCCTTTATCAGGGCAGCGGGAATCGCTTGAGCGTAGTGGGGCTCCCCAATCGTCGGGAAGTCGAGCAACAGTTTCATCTTGTCGCCGCTGATGTCGAACAGCTGCGCGGACTGCGCCATCTCCGGCCCGGTAGGCAGATAGCGATCCTTCGTGATTTTGTTCATCGCGACGAGATACTTGCCCCACGGCTTCTTCGAGTCGCCGCCAGGAATCATCAGGTGACCGACCGAGTAGTACGTCGGCACCCTGTCAACAACTTCCCACGTCCCGAGCTTCCACTTCACGACTTCCGATGAGATGAACATCGACGTGTAGGCATAGCCCTTTCCGTCGAACTCCGTGTGCAGCG
>JBDUEH010000326.1:0-3630 GCA_040002555.1 Gemmatimonadales bacterium
TCCATGCCGAACACGAAGTAGTTGAGCAGGAACTGCACGTGCCCCTGCGCCTGCACACCACCGCCCATCAATCCGAAGCTCATGTACGCTTGCTCTTTACCGCCTACCGTTTGAGTAACGAAGCCCGGTATCAGCGTATGAAACGGCCGCTTCCCCGGTGCAACAGTGTTCGGCAAGCCCTGCGTGAGCGTGAAACCGGCGCCGCGATTGTGCAGCGCGAATCCCGTTCCGGGCACCACGATCCCTGATCCGAAGTAGTCGTAGTTGGAGTTGATGAACGACACCATGTTCCCTTCGGCATCGGCGACCGTGAGATAAACGGTCTCACTCTGAGTACGTAGCGGACCCGGATCAACCTGCTCATGCGCGTGAGACGGATCCAGATGACTCCGCCGCTCCGCGATGAACTCATCGGTCAACATCTGCTCGGCCTTCATGTCGAGATGGTCAGCATCCCCAACGAAACGATCGAGATCGGCATACGCGAGCTTCTTGGCTTCGATGAGATGATGTAGATACGCCGCCGAGTTCAGCCCCATCGCCTTGAGATCGTACGGCTCGAGAATGCGCAACATCTCGAGTGCCGCTATTCCCTGATTGTTAGGCGGCAGCTCCCACACGCGGTATCTGCGGAATGGCACCGAAATCGGCGTCACCCACGACGGCGCGTTCTTCTTTAGATCATCGATCGTGATGAAACCGTTGAGTGTGGAGAGTCGTGCTACGATTCGTTGGCCGAGTGGGCCGCCGTAGTACGTGCTGATGCCGGTTGACGCGATCTCCTGCAACGTCCGCGCATAGTCGGCATTTCGAAACAACTCGCCTGCTTTCGGTGCGTGTCCACCTGGAAGAAAAGTCGCCGCCGCTGCAGAGTCGCGTTGGAGGAAAGCTGTTTGCTCCCCCCACTGCGCAGCGATGATCGGCGAAACAGGAAAGCCATCTCGCGCATATCCAATCGCCGGCTCGAGTGCTTGCGCGAGCGTGCGTTGTCCATAGGTGCGGACCAGCAGGTCCCATCCAGCGAGCGCGCCGGGGACGGTGACCGACATCACTCCCTGCTGCGACCCCGATTTGAAGCCGCGAGCCACCAGCGTTTCGCGTGTCATCAGTGATCCTGCGCGTCCGCTCGCGTTCAGGGCAACAAGCTTCTGTTCCTTCGCGAGCCAGATGAGCGCAAACATGTCGCCGCCGATACCAGTCATGTGCGGTTCGGTGACGCTCAGTACCGCAGCTGCGGCGACTGCAGCATCGATGGCGTTGCCACCTTGGCGGAGAACTTCGAGTCCCGCTGTTGATGCGAGCGGTTGACTGGTTGCGACGGCGCCATGCGGAGCGTACACCGTGGATCGGCCAGCGAGAGTTGTGGGACGTTGAGCCATGAGCGTGGCAGGCGTTAGGAGTGCGGTTAGCGCACCGGTGACAGCGAATCGATTTAGTCCGGTCATACTCTCTTCATTAGAGTAGTCATGCGATGAGCTTCATCCGCCGGAGTATACTTTCAAATCGCGGATCGCCGTGATACTTGCGAAACCACGGCTGCGTTGGAATCGAATACATCCAGTCAGAGCGCCTCTCGAAACCCAGCTCGAGTGCCGTGAGCGCTGACTCATCGTCGTCCAATGCCGCGTGAGCCATTGCCGCGTAAATCGGGTCGATGTTATTCCTCAGGATCTCGTCGATCATCACGTGGGCCTCGTCGAGTCTCCCGGCGCGGGCCAGGCTGCTAGCGAGTGGCACCAATGTCACCGGAAGCTGTTGGGCGAGGTCTGATCCGGTACGTCCTGCGGCGATCGCTTCATCATGCATCCCCTGAAATGAGAGTGACGCGCCGAGGAATATGTGTGCACGCACGAAACCCGGATCCATGTGGATGACGCGCTTGAACTCGCGCGTCGCCTCCTCGTTGCGGCCAGCCAGTAAATGGATGATGCCGACGTTCATCAGCGGCAACACCGAAATCGGATCGAGATCCGCAGCTCGCCTGGCGATCGGCATTGCCTCGTCGTCCTCTCCGATGCCAGCAAGAAACGCCGACAACCATCGATGCGCCGTTTCGTGATTGGGGTTGAGCTGGATTGCGCGGCGAAGCTCACGTTCTGCTCCGTCCCAATCCCAATCCCAATTGAGTTTCGTAAATCCTATCGACGCATGCGCATCGGCCGACGACGGGTCGAGCTCAATCGCGCGCTCGGCTGCCGCGACCGCGTCCGGATACATCTCGGCCGGAGACGCGAACTGCCAGGACGCGAGCAGCGCAGTCGCATCGGCGATACCGGAATAAGCTGGAGCGTAAGTGGGGTCGAGCGTGACGGCCTGCCGAAAGAGCTCGAGCGCCCGCTGCATCTCGCCCTTCGTGCGCTTGTTCCAGTGGTGGCGGCCAAGCAGGTACAAGTCGTACGCCTCGAGCGATTGCGGTTTGGCGACTGACACCGGTTGCTGTAGATGTCCGAGCTCCAGCGTCTCGGTAATTGTTTCGACTATCGCTCGCGTGATTTCATCTTGCAGAGCGAACACGTCATCAAGCTTTCGATCATAGGTTTCAGACCACACGCTCGAGTCATCCGCAACCTCGACCAGCCGCGCGGTTACGCGGACACGATCGAGGGCCCGCCTCACGTTCGCCTCGAGAACGAAGCCCACCTTGAGACGGTTTCCGATCTCGCTCACCGGTACATCGCCTCCCTTGAACGCGAAGGTCGAGGTGCGCGAGACAACCCTCAGTCCCTCGACCTTCGCGAGAGAATTGATCAGCTCTTCAGTTATTCCATCGCTGAAGAATTCCGTTTCAGGATCGGAATTTCTGTTTGCTATCGGAAGCACTGCAATCGACAGCTGCCGCGAGGAAGCTGGCGACGAGACGGTCCCCGAAGCCTTAATATCCGAGGATCTGAGTGCCTCGACGAACTCGCTCGCGTTGGGAAATCGATCGCCGGGTTTTTTCTCGAGAGCACGAGCGACCGCATCGCAGGCCGCGGGGGTCACATCCTGGCTCTTCCCAACGAGTCTGGGCGCGCGAGTCCCGACATGTTGAGCGATAAGTGAAAGCGATGTTGGGCCAACGAATGGAGGATGTCCCGCGAGCATCTCATAGACAACGCAGCCGAGCGAGTAAATGTCAGCTCGTCCGTCCACGCCATCTTCACCGAATGCCTGCTCGGGACTCATGTAGTCGGCGGTGCCTATGCCCGTCCCGGCCTCAGTGAGCGGAGCCGACTGGTCGGTCGACAGCGGTGCTCCCCGCGCGATGCCGAAATCAGCCAGCAAAGCGTGGCCGTTGCGAGAGAGGAGAACGTTCTCCGGTTTGATGTCGCGGTGAACGACGCCTTCGGCGTGTGCATAGTCGAGAGCGTCGGCCAGCTGTCCCATGATCCTGGTGGTATCCTCGAGCGAGAGCGGCCCGTCCCGCCTGATTCGAGCGCCGAGCGATTCGCCGTCGATGTACGGCATGACGAAGTAGAGCTCACCGGCGGCCTCGCCGGAGTCGTGAAGCGGGAGTATGAACGGGTGCCGCAAATGGGCGAGGAGCTTGATCTCCCTCTCGAACCGCTCGGCGCCGAGTGCGGCACTCCGTTCGCGGTCGAGGACTTTGATTGCGACCGGCCGTTCGTGGCGGCAATCATCTGCGAGGTA
>JBDUEH010000327.1:0-3630 GCA_040002555.1 Gemmatimonadales bacterium
GACGTGCGAGGCCAGCAGGTAGTTCAGCGAGGCGATCTTTCGGCGCCACGGCAGGCGTGATGTGATCCCTAGCCACTTGGCGTGCTGGTTGTACATCGAATCGACGATGTGGATGAACGCCTCGTAGCAGTTGAAGAGCCCATGCCGCCCGGTAAGGAGGTAGCCTTCGAGCCAGCCTTCGCATTGGTGTTCGCTGAGCATCGAGTCCAGCACGCGTCCGGCGGGCGCGAGATATTGGTCGTTCGGCAAGGTCGCAGCGTCCCATTGGCGGTCGGTCGTTTCAAAGAGGGCCTCGAGGCCGTTCGAAATCGTCTCGTCGGGACCGAAGACCCGGAAATTCCTCTGCTCTCTGTTTAACTTCGCCACATCGCGCAAAAAGGGTCCGAGCACATGGGTGTCGCCGATGCCTTGCACGCCTGGTGACTGCACGTCGACCGCGTAGTCGCGGAAAAAGCCGCTGTCCGTTCTGTTCAACCACGGCTTCGGTGCGCCGAGATTTCGCGTCCTCCGGTTTCCGCTGGAGTCCCGTTGTGGAGACCTCTCTTTTTCATATAGAATGCTTTATCGACACGGCCAGTGTACGTGTTGGCCGTTAGGCTGGAATAAGGAAGACGTTATGATTTTCTTACCTGAGCGTAGAATGGGACGATTTGCTAGCAGCGCGGGCGCATAATGAATTTGCTGGCACTTCCAACGAACCACATGGCGACCTCGACTGAAAGTATCGTTGAAGTCCCGTCCTTGCCTGCGGGAGCACACGCGAATAGTGTTCGATGGCTGTTTTTCGGCGTCTCCGTGGCTCTTCTGTCGCTGCTTCTGATGTCCGGTATTCTAGACGCGCGCTTTCTGGCAACGCTGCACACCCAAGAATTGGCGGCCACGCATCTGTTGGCAGAGCGCGGGCAAATGCTATCTGGACTTTGGCTGTCCGTACAAAACTACAATCAGGCCGTAGAACAGCTTGTAGCTGAAACAAAAGCAGAGCAGTGGCGGGCAGCCAGCCAACAGCTGGATCGCCTTACTCTGGAAGTCGACTCGGATTTGAAACGCTATCCCTTGGATCGTGACCCCGCTGAGTCCGCGCTCTTGGACGAACTTCAAGGTGTCTTTGCCGAGCAGCGAACCCTCTATGTTGCCGTTATTTCCGCGCGGCCCGAGAACCGGCAGAGGGCGCAGAGTTTGCTCGCCAAGCACATGGCTCCAGTTCGAAAGCAGATTCTCGATGGTCCGGGAAGCTCCAAAACTGGAATGGGGACCGGCTTCAGCACGCCGATGAGGCCATGGTGACGAAGTTTGCCGGTTTGCAAGGCGGCTTAACGCGCGCGCTAGCCCTGGGCATTGCAAGAGGCCTCTTGCTCGTCATCGCAGGTATGGCCTACATCTTCCGATTGGAGCGCCAGACGCACCGTCGGTACACTGAACTCGTACAAAGCCAACGTGAGATGCAACAACTCTCGTCCAGGCTTGTCGACGCTCAAGAAGCCGAACGACGATCCATCTCGCGCGAGTTGCATGACGAAGTCGGACAGGCGCTCGGCGCTCTGCTCGTCGACCTGGGACGTCTCTCAACCTCTCTCTCCAACGACAGTCCCGAGGTGAGACAACAGGTGAGTAACATGAAATCCGTCGCAGAGCGCACCGTCCAGGCGATAAGGGATATTTCGCTTTTGCTTAGGCCCTCAATGCTGGACGATCTGGGATTGGTTGCGGCGCTGGAATGGCAGGGCCGCGAGGTTTCGCGGCGTAGTCAGATTGAGGTCGAGGTTGAATCCGACGGTGTTTCGGATGACCTGCCGGACGAGTATAGAATCTGCATTTACAGACTGGTTCAGGAAGCGCTCAACAACGCCGTACGCCACTCAGGGGCAAAGACCGGCATGGTGAAAATTCAACAGTCAACCAAAGGCATTCAGGTGCGAGTTACCGACGATGGACGAGGATTCGATATACAGAGGACCCGTGGACTGGGAATCTTGGGAATGCAAGAACGAGTGAAACGTCTTGCCGGAACGCTCCATGTAGCGTCCACGCCCTTACAAGGAACCACTCTGACGGCAGAACTTCCACCGCCTTCAACGAACAGCCCGGGATCATGAGGAACATTCGAGTCCTTCTCGCCGACGACCATACTCTGATGCGGGCTGGTCTCCGCATGGTCGTCGACGCACAGGAAGATCTGTCTGTGGTCGGAGAAGCAGACGATGGGCGGGCTGCGGTCGCCATGGCGCTCACCCTCAAACCGGACGTCATCGTAATGGATATTGGGATGCCGAGCCTAAACGGCATCGAGGCCTGCCGCCAGATTCGCGAAGCTTCGCCGGAAACACAAATTGTGATGCTGAGCATGCACTCGGACGAAGGCTACGTTCTTCGGGCGCTGAAAGCGGGGGCGAAAGCCTACCTTCTGAAGGACTCGGCGGAAGCGGATCTGGCGCGAGCGATTCACGCCGTAGCTGCGGGAAAGTCTTTCTTCAGTCCCACAGTCGGCAAAGTATTGCTGGAAGACTACATGCGGAAGTTGCAACGGACCGGCGGGGAGGATTCCTACGAGCTCCTTTCACCGCGCGAGCGGGAGATTCTGCAACTGGTAGCCGAGGGTAATTCGAGCAAGGACATCGCGAATCTCCTGGAATTGAGCGTTTACACCGTGGAGACACATAGAACCCGGGTCATGCAGAAGCTGAATCTGAAGGGCATCCCTGAACTGATTCTCTACGCAGTTCGCAAGGGCATCATCTCCTAAAACGGCAAGAGCACATACCAAGTCTCCGTTCGCCGGGTACCGACTCTCCCCTAACGTCGAAACCGCCGAGCCGCCGTCCAATAGATTGAAAGCGGATAACCGGGCCCCAACTGGCCCGCTAGCAGCCCGTGGCGGAAACCCCTCCTACCGGAGAGCGACTCGCGAACACGTTGTACTGCTGAGTCCCGGGAGCATTGGCGCACGGAGGCGCTCGAGCCCGCCGGAAACGGCAGCGTAGACCTCCTGGACGACGAACAGGATAAAAAGAAACACGTGCGACGGCTGCAATCGCCCTTGGGGTTGCCTGGGCTTGCCCCATCCGCTCAACTTTCTCAACAACAGCCCGATGTTGAACGCCGCCGCATGCACCAAGACTCGCTTCAACACGTTGTCGCTGCCTCGCAGATGCACCCGTCGCATGCCGCCAGTTTCGTAGAGTGCGCGAAACTCCGCTCGCATAACTCACCGCGTAGCTTCTGCAATCGCTTCGATCGCGCACCGCGCACGCGCCGCCGATTCTCGTACACGCATTGCTGTTCGTGCTGCTTGCCCACCCACTTGCGACGACCACGCTCCGGCTCCGGCACGTAACTGCGAATCCCACGCTGGTCCAGTTCGATCATCACCGCGCCGCTGTGATAGCCCTTGTCCATCACCACTTCTTCGATGCCCGCTGGGTGCGCTTTCATCGACTCCACCTGCGCCGCCTCCAATGTCTCGACGTAGCTCGAGGTGTCACCGCGATCCGCCGGTTGCACCGTCACCGCGAGCACCGCGCCATCGCCCAGATCCACGGCATGCTCGGCTTTGTGCGCCAACTTCGTGCGTCCGTCTTTCATCTTCGTAATGCGCGCCGAAGGATCGTTGGGATTGGTCCAATCGTCGTT
>JBDUEH010000328.1:0-3628 GCA_040002555.1 Gemmatimonadales bacterium
TCGATTTACGAGAGGCGTCGTAACAGCGATAGCGCTCGTCGCAGCCTTCACCAGCACGCTCGCTGCTCAGACGACGACGGGAACGGTTCGCGGATCAGTGACGGGTTCCGGCGGCGCGCCCGCAATTGGAGCCCAGATCACCGCGCGTAACACTGAAAGCGGCGTTTCTCGCACGACGACCGCGCACGACGACGGATCCTACATATTGCCCGGCGTTATTCCGGGCACATATGAGGTTACGGTTCGCCGAATTGGCCAAGCACCGCAGACCCGTCGGGTGGTCGTACAGATCGGTGCGACAACCGATCAGACGTTCTCGCTCACCGATGCGGCGACCACCCTGGAAACTCAGGTTGTTACAGCAGCTGCTGGACGTGAAACGGCGACTTCCGAAACAGCGACCAACGTCACGAAGGAGCAGATCGAGAAGCTTCCGACACCAAGCCGGAACTTCCTCGATCTTGCCGCGCTTGCCCCTGGCGTCACCGTGACTGAAGACCGCGTAAATGGGCAATTCAGAGCTGTTTCCGCCGGTGGCCAGGCACCATCATCCGTCAACCTGTTCGTCGATGGAACCAGCTTCAAGAATGATCTCACGCTCGGGGGTATTGCTGGTCAGGATGCAAGCCGCGGCAATCCTTTCCCGCGCAATGCGGTGCAGGAATACCGCGTACTCTCGCAGAACTTCAAGGCGGAGTATCAGAAGGCATCGAGTGCCGTTATTACGGCGACGACGAAGTCCGGCGGGAACGAATGGAGCGGTAATGCGCTGGTCGGCTACCAGAATGCATCATTCGTTGCTCTCGATACGTTCCAGCGCAAGGACAAGGCGGCTGCGATTAAAGCCGGCGGCAAGTACAAGGTACCGCAGTACAACCGAACGCTTTCTGCGCTGAGCTTCGGCGGCCCGATCGTGAAGGACAAGATCCACGTGTTTGGTTCGTACGAAGGCAACGTGCAGAACCGCACGAATAGAGTCGCGATCAAAGTTCCTACGGCCGGATTCGCCGCACTCGATACGGTAAACTTTGCGCAATTCAATGGGGAATTCGGCTCACCTTTCCGCGAAAACCTGTTCTTCGGCAAAATCGATGATGCAATTAACGATAAGTCGCGAGCGGAGCTGAGCATCAGCAACCGCCACGAAACGGACATTCGCGATTTCGGCGGGGATGGGCCGTTCACCAAGGCCAACAACATTCACAACTACAACACGGCCGTACAGCTCAAGCACAGCTATTTCACAGGCCCGTGGCTCAACGAAGCGCTTCTGAGCTATACCCATTTCCATCGGGGATCCAGTCCTAACACAACCGGCATTCCGCAACGCCTTTTCATCTATCCGGACGGCAGCTGCTGCTTCATAATCGGTGCCGCGCAGTCGACGCAGGAGTTCATCCAGAAAGGTCCCGCATTCCGTGATGACATCACCTACACCGGCTTCCACCTTGCCGGGGATCACGTATTCAAGGGTGGCCTGTCGCTCGACTTCCCAACCTATGACGTCAACAAGGACAACAACGGGACTCCTCAATTCCAGTATCAGAGTGTCCGCAACACTGGCAATGGCGATCAGGCCTACAATTACTCGTCGCCATTTGAACTGTTCTACGGTACCGGAGATTCACGGATCAACCTGACGAACAAGGAAGTCGGCGCCTATTTACAGGATGACTGGACTCCGGTAAAGCGCCTGACCCTCAATCTCGGTGTTCGCTGGGATTATGAGACAAACATGCTGAACACCAACCATGTGACGGACAAGGCAGGCGCGGACACAATCGCCAAGTACGCGGCCACTTTGGGCCAGCCTCTGGATCCCAGCCGCTATATCGGGACCGGTAATAATCGGACGCCTTACAAGAAGGCGTTCCAGCCAAGACTTGGCTTCTCATACGGTGTGGATGAAGCGTCGAGAACTACAGTATTCGGCGGCTGGGGCCTGTATTACGATCGGATCGCGACCGATTACGCGATCGATGAAAAGCTGAACATCACGCATCCGAATTACACGATTCTCTTCGCGCCCAGAGGGCAAGCACCGAAGGGCAGCCAGGTTGCCTGGAGCGATGCTTATTTCACAGCCGACAAGGCTGTTTTGGATGCGCTTGTCCACTCCGCTGGAACGCCCGAACTATGGCTGATTGATAATCAGTTCAAATTGCCCAAATCCACCCAATGGAGCGTTGGATTGCGGCAAGTGTTCGGAAGCGGGTACTCCGCTTCGGTGACATATGCCAACCAGCACGCTACCGATTTGTTCACCCTGGGACGTGCTGACGCGAAGCTGAACCCGGACGGCTTTACGTGCTGCCAGTTTACCGGAAGCCACGGCTATAGGGGGATCGTTTATTCCAGCAATGAGGGCGAGACCTGGTACCACTCGGTGCAGGTCCAGGCGGATCGCGCCTACAGCCGGCCTTCCCCCGATCAATTTGGGTGGGGTGCCGGGCTGAGCTTCACCGCTGCCAGCCGTGAGTTGAAAGGTCTGGACAACGCTGGCGACAATTTCTCATTCCCGTTCCCCGGCGCGATTCCCAGACACTCGGCGAACGATGAGAAATACCGCGTCGTTGCAAACTGGATCACGGATATTCCGTATCTCTTCGGTTTCCAGTGGTCCGGCTTGGCTACTCTGGGCGGCAAGAACAACATCGATGCAGGTTGTAGTCGGTCCTGCAACCCCACCGACTTTGCAAAGAACCCGTTCAATGCCTCGGGCTTCACAGTTCCCGGGACCTTCCCGTACCAGAACGTTGACATGCGCCTTCGCAAAGACTTCCCGCGGTTCGGCGGGTCATTGACAACAATCGGTCTTACGCTCGACGTGTTCAACACGCTCAACCACAACAACTTCGGTTGCTACAACGTCGGCAACCCATCTGATGCCGTGAACTACGGCACGCCAGGGTGCGTCGTGTCTGACGCACGGAGATACCAGCTTGGCGCAGAGTTGAATTTCTAGCCCTGCGGTTTGCAGTTGATGAAATGCAGTAAGTGAGAATCGGCGCCGGTTGCAAGGCATTGCAGTTGGCGCCGATTCTTGCGACTTACCCTATTTGAAAAAACTACGCACGGGAATTCCAAATGAACTTTCGGCCGATGCTGCGTCGCTCACTGGTTGCTGGATTCGTTATGCTATCGGCTTGCAGCACCGCGACGAAAATCACCGGGCCTACGGTTCCCGTTCCGCTGACGCCGAGACAAACGGCTTTTCTCGACACGCTCGAGCTTCGGACCTTCAACTGGTTCTGGGAAAGGACCAACGCGACCAACGGCCTCACACCCGATCGCTGGCCGGCAAAGAGTTTCTCGAGCGTCGCCGCAATCGGTTTTGCGCTGACGGCTTATCCAATCGGAGTTGAACGCGGGTACGTGAGTCGCGATGCTGCCGCCGATCGGACACTGAAAACGCTCAAGTACATGTACAACGCGCCTCAAGGTCCGCAGGCGACTTCAGTCACCGGCTACAAGGGATTCTTTTACCATTTTCTCGACATGGACACCGGTTATCGGTTCAAGACCGTCGAGCTTTCCACCATCGACACGTCTTTGCTGATTGCGGGAGTTCTGTTCGATCAATCGTATTTCACTACAAACAACACCACCGAGTCTGCAATTCGAGCAT